>JAWOHQ010000462.1:0-5904 GCA_046485105.1 Candidatus Competibacteraceae bacterium
CGCACGATGCGGCGCTGGCGAGCCAGGTTCGCATCCTGTACGGCGGCAGCGTCAAGGGTTCCAACGCCCCCGAATTGCTGGCCATGCCGGATATCGATGGAGGTCTGGTGGGTGGCGCCTCGCTCGACGCCAAGGACTTTCTGGCGATTGCCCGGGCGGGCTGTTAAACTGTCGCCATGGTTCATACGCTGATTCTTGTGGCCCACGTGGTCATCGCCGTCGCCCTGATCGGGCTGGTTCTGGTGCAACAGGGCAAGGGCGCCGACGCGGGTGCCGCGTTCGGCGGCGGTTCGTCGGCGACCATGTTTGGATCGCGTGGTTCCGCGTCGTTTCTGAGCCGCACGACCGCCGTGTTGGCCACGGCGTTCTTTCTAACCAGCCTGACGCTGGCCTATTTCGCGACGCAAACCTCGGCGCCGCGCAGCGTGGTCGAGCGAGTGCAGGTCGAGCGAGCCGTCGAGCCGCCCAAGGGCGATGAGGGTCCGTCCGATGTGCCGCAGCTGCCACAAAGATAGTCGTGCAGCGTGATTGAGCGTGATTGAGCGTGATTGATTGTATTAACTGTGCCGATGTGGTGGAACTGGTAGACACGCTAGCTTGAGGGGTTAGTGGCGCGAGCCGTGCCGGTTCGAGTCCGGCCATCGGCACCAAAATCAGGCATTCCGGGATAATGACCGGAACGCCGATAAAATTTCCATGCTAATATTGGTATTAAGTTGTTGCGTTTCAGGGAAGGAAACAGCGACCACCACTCTTGAGGTTCCAAAGTCCATGTGGCGTTCCAACGAGAAAAAGCCTGATACCGCCCTGACTCCTGTCTCTGAAATGTCCTCGACGGACGTCCTGACTTACCCGCAAGCGCGCTGAAAAGTCCCGGTTTTCATCCACGCCGAGCCCGTTGTTCGTGAAAGCATTCCCTCGGCTTGCCATGTCGAAGGTGCGACCCTGATGCTGTCCAATTACCTTCCCGTTCTGATCTTCCTGATCGTCGCGTTCGTGATGGCCGGAGTGGTCATCGGTCTTGGTTCCTTTCTGGGACCCCACCGGCCCGACAGCGAAAAGCTCTCGCCCTATGAGTGCGGGTTCGAGGCCTTCGAGGATTCCCGGATGAAGTTCGATGTCCGCTACTACCTGGTGGCCATCCTGTTCATCATTTTCGATCTGGAAATCGCTTTTCTGTTTCCGTGGGCGATCGTGCTCGATGACATCGGCTGGTTCGGGTTTGCCGCGATGGCGGTCTTTCTCGGCATCCTGGTAATCGGGTTCGTTTATGAGTGGAAGAAAGGAGCCTTGTCATGGGAATAGAGGGCATTCTCGAAAAAGGCCTGGTGACCACCACGGCCGACAAGCTGATCAACTGGGCGCGCACCGGTTCGATGTGGCCGATGACTTTCGGCCTGGCTTGCTGCGCGGTTGAAATGATGCACGCCGGCGCGGCCCGTTATGACCTCGACCGCTTCGGTATCGTGTTTCGACCCAGTCCCCGCCAGTCCGATGTGATGATCGTCGCCGGCACCTTGTGCAACAAGATGGGGCCGGCCTTGCGCAAGGTCTACGATCAGATGGCCGAGCCGCGCTGGGTGATCTCCATGGGGTCCTGCGCCAACGGCGGCGGCTATTACCACTACTCCTACGCGGTGGTGCGCGGGTGCGACCGCATCGTCCCGGTGGACATTTATGTGCCCGGTTGTCCCCCGACCGCCGAAGCATTGATTTACGGCATCCTGCAGCTACAAGAAAAAATTCGGCGCACCAACACCATCGCTCGTTGAGAGAATGTTCATGGCTGAGGCACTTCAGACCCTGGTGGAAAAACTGCAAACGCGATTCGGCGACGCGCTGCTGGAATGTCGGCTGGATCGCGCCGAGGTCACCCTCGAAATTCCTCCCGACCAGGCGATCGTTATCTTCACCGCCCTGCGTGATGAACCGGATTTCGCCTTCGAGCAAGTCATGGACGTGTGCGGCGTCGATTACTCGACCTACGGCGAGGTGGAGTGGGCGACCGAGGAATCCACCCGGAAGGGTTTCAGTCGCGGCGTGACGGAGCGGGCGACCGGGCGCGGTCCGACGGCGATCCAGTATGCCACCGGCCGGACTTTCGCCGGTAAGGGCCGCTTCGCCGCCGTGTATCAACTGCTCTCGGTAGCGCGCAACCAGCGGCTGCGCGCGCGGGTGTTCGCCCCGGACGATGAGTTGCCGGTGGTGCCTTCAGTCGTGTCGATCTGGGCTGGGGTCAACTGGTTCGAACGCGAAGCCTTCGACCTGTTCGGCATCGTGTTCGAAGGCCATCCGGACTTGCGGCGCATCCTCACCGACTACGGGTTCATGGGCCATCCGTTCCGCAAGGATTTCCCGCTGATCGGCCAAGTCGAGATGCGTTACGACCCCGAACGGGGCCGCGTGGTCTACGAACCAGTCAGCATCGAGCCGCGCGTGCTGGTGCCCCGCGTCATCCGCAAGGACACCCGTTACCTCGAGTCGCACTGAAGGAAAGCCGCCGATGCCCGAGATTCGCAATTACACCCTGAACTTTGGCCCCCAACATCCCGCCGCCCACGGCGTGCTGCGCTTGGTGTTGGAGATGGATGGCGAGGTGGTGCAGCGCGCCGATCCGCACATCGGCCTGTTGCATCGGGCCACCGAAAAACTGGCCGAGAGCAAACCGTTCAATCAGAGCATCGGTTACATGGACCGGCTCGATTACATGTCGGCGATGAGCAACGAACACGCCTACGTGCTGGCGATCGAGAAACTGCTGGGAATCGAGCCGCCGTTACGGGCGCAATACATTCGGGTGATGTTCGCGGAGATCACCCGCATTCTGAATCATCTGTTGTGGATCGGCGCCCACGGTTTGGACATCGGCGCCATGACCATGTTCCTGTACGCCTTCCGCGAGCGCGAGGATCTGCTGGACTGCTACGAAGCGGCGTCCGGCGCGCGCCTGCACGCGGCCTATTTCCGTCCCGGCGGCGTCTATCGCGATCTGCCGCGGACGATGCCCAAATACGATTACGAAAATTCGCGCCTGCACAGCAAGAAGGATGTGGACGAGCGGAACGCGCATCGCCACGGTTCGCTGCTGGACTTCATTGAGGCGTTCACCGACCGTTTCCCGGGCCGGGTCGACGAGTATGAGACCCTGCTGACCGACAATCGGATTTGGAAACAGCGCACGGTCGGCATCGGCGTGGTGACCCCGGAGCGGGCTCTGCAACTGGGTTTTTCCGGGCCGATGCTGCGCGGTTCGGGCTTCGCCTGGGATCTGCGCAAGAAGCAGCCTTACGAAGTCTACGATCGGCTGGATTTCGACATTCCGGTGGGGGTGAGCGGCGACTGCTACGACCGCTATCTGGTGCGGGTCGAGGAACTGCGCCAGGCCAACCGGATCATCCGCCAGTGCGTGGACTGGTTGAAGGAGAATCCTGGTCCGGTGATCGTCGACGATTACAAGGTCGCGCCGCCGCCTAGGGAGAAAATGAAGGAGGATATGGAAGCCCTGATTCACCATTTCAAGCTGTTTACGGAGGGTTACTGCGTCCCCGAAGGGGAGGTGTACGTCGCCACCGAGCATCCCAAGGGTGAATACGGGATTTATCTGATTTCCGACGGCGCCAACAAGCCCTACCGAGTCAAGGTCCGGGCGGCCGGTTTCGCGCATCTCTCGTCCATGGACGAAATGACCCGCGGGCACATGCTGGCGGACGTGGTGGCGGTGATCGGCACTCAGGATATCGTTTTTGGGGAGGTGGACCGCTGATGAGCGCTCTTAAAAATGATGAGGTATTGTCCGCCCACGCCCGCGCCGAAATCGACGGTTGGCTGACCCGCTATCCCGCCGACCGGAAACAGTCCGCGGTCCTGGCCGCGCTGCGCGAGGCGCAGCATGAAAACGGCGGATATCTGACGACGGAACTGATGGATGCGGTGGCTGATTATCTCGACCTGCCGCCCATCGCCGTGTACGAGGTCGGCAGTTTTTACTCGATGTTCGAACTGAAACCGGTCGGCCGGCACTGTATTTCGGTTTGCACGAATATTTCCTGCCTGTTGCGCGGCGGCGACGCCATTTTGGCGCACCTCGAAAAGAAGCTCGGCATCAGGCTCGGCGAGAGCACCCCGGATGGGAAGTTCTACCTGAAGCGGGAAGAGGAATGTCTGGCCGCCTGCTGCGGTGCGCCGATGATGCAGGTGAACCATGTCTATCACGAGCATTTGACGCCCGAAAAGGTTGATCGGGTGCTCGATAGCCTGGAGTGAACGGCGATGGCCAACGAAGTGTGCTACCGGACGCTGGGGTTGGACCGGCCCTGGTCCATCGATACCTACCGGAGCGTGGGCGGCTACGAAGCCTGGCAAAAAATCCTGGCTGGCGAACTGACCCCCGAGCAGGTGATCGACGAAGTCAAGAAATCCGGTTTGCGCGGTCGCGGCGGCGCCGGCTTCCCGATGGGCCTGAAATGGACCTTCATGCCGCGCACCGCGCCAGGCCAGAAGTACATCGTCTGTAATTCCGACGAGTCCGAGCCTGGCACCTGCAAGGATCGCGACATCCTGCGCTACAACCCGCACGCCCTGGTGGAAGGCATGGCCATCGCCGGTTTCGCGATCGGCGCAACGGTCGGCTACAACTATATGCGCGGCGAATTCCTGGACGAACCCTTCCAACGCTTCGAGGACGCGGTGCGGGACGCCTACGCCGCCGGCCTGCTCGGCAAGAACATCCGGGGATCGGGGATCGACTTCGATCTGTATCCGACCTTGGGCGCCGGGGCTTACATCTGCGGCGAGGAAACCGCCCTGCTGGAGTCGCTGGAAGGCAAGAAGGGCCAACCTCGCTTCAAGCCGCCGTTCCCGGCCAGCTACGGGCTATACGGCCGGCCGACCACCATCAACAATACCGAATCGCTCTCCTCGGTGCCGTCGATCATCCGCAACGGCGGGGAGTGGTTCGCCGAACTGGGCACCACCAACGCCGGCGGCGTCAAGGCGTTTTCGGTGTCTGGCCACGTCGAGAGACCCGGCAATTTCGAGGTCTCGCTCGGGATTCCCTTTGCCGACCTACTGGCCTTGGCCGGCGGCGTCTGGAAGGGTCGCCAGCTTAAGGCGGTGATTCCGGGCGGTTCCTCGGTGCCGGTGGTGCCGGGCGACCTGATGCTGCAAGCCAACATGGATTACGATTCCATCTCCAAGGTCACCGGGTCGATGCTCGGTTCCGGCGCGGTGATCGTGATGGACGAGACAACCGATATGGTTAAGCTGCTGCAGCGCATTTCGCGGTTCTACTTCTCGGAGTCTTGCGGTCAATGCACGCCGTGCCGCGAAGGCACCGGCTGGCTGTATCGGATGATCACCCGCATCATTGAGGGCAAGGGGCGACCCGAGGATCTGGACCTGCTGGACAGCGTGGCCAGCCGCATTGAGGGGCACACGATTTGCGCGCTCGGCGATGCCGCCGCCATGCCGGTTCGCAGCTTCGTCAAGCATTACCGTCACGAATTCGCCTATTACATCGAGCATAAGCGCAGCATGGTCGGCGGCGCGACGGCCCTGGCCGCCTAAGGCCGCGGAACCTCCAAAGCCGAGTGGACAGTGGACGGTGGACAGTGGACAGCAAGAAAAAACCCAGAAACAGCCACGCCCCGCCTTTCTGCTGTCCGCCAGCCACCAGCCACCAGCCACCAGCCACTAATCCGGTAGCAGCAGGTAAAAGATGAGCGAGGAATCAGTCAATATCGAAATTAACGGCATCCCGCTGCAGGCCCGCAAGGGCGCGATGCTCATCGAGATCACCGACGCGGCGGGTATTCCCATTCCCCGGTTCTGTTACCACAAGAAATTGTCCATCGCCGCCAACTGTCGGATGTGTCTGGTCGAGGTGGAGCGGGCGCCCAAGCCGTT
>JAWOHQ010000122.1:0-4049 GCA_046485105.1 Candidatus Competibacteraceae bacterium
TCAAGCGCCCTATGTGGGCCGGTTCGGACTGGGCTATCGCGGTAGTTGGGACCCGGTGGTCATGAACTTCTTCGTGCTGGCGAACTGGCATCTGCTCGGGTATCTGGTGGTGCTAACGGCTGGCGTCGCCTTGGCGTTGGCGGTCCGGCGCGGGGCGGAACGCTGGCGGTGGGCGCAGGCGACGTTCGTCGGGAGCAGTCTGCTGGCGTTGTTCGTCCTGTTTTTCCTGACCGACGCCCAGTTGTGGGCCGAACAGTACACCAGCATCAACCGGGTGGTGCTGGAGTTTGTGCCAGCGTGGCTGTTTTGCGTGGTTACGGTCCTTGTTCCACCGGGGGAGCGTTACCCGAGTTCCCGGTAAAGCTCCGCCACCGCCGCCGCCACCGGTGTGATGCCGAACTGGTCCCGTAGCGCCGCCATGCCAGCCTGACCCAGCGCGTGTCGGCGCGCGGGGTCGTGCTGAAGCTCCCGCAGCGCCGCCGCCAGCACCGGCGCATCACCCGGCGGCGCCAGCAGACCATGACCCGCCTGTCGGGTCACCCAGCCAGCGCCGGAACCGGGGATGTCGCCGACCACCACCGGCTTGCCGAAGCGCATGGCTTCCAGCAACACCAGGCCGAAGGCTTCGGTGCGTTCCAGCGACGGCAGGCACAGCACATCGCAACCGGCCAGCAGCGCGTTCAGGTCGGATTCGGGCTGAAAGCCGGCCAGGTGGACCCACTCGGTGAGATCGAGCGTTTGGATCAGCGCTTCGAGCCGTCGGCGCTGTTCGCCGGTTCCCACGATCAGAACGCGGCTGCCGGGCAGTTCGGCGGCGGCCTGGATCAGCACGTCATGACCTTTGTAGTAGGTCAAGCGGCCGATGGCCAGGATGCGGAAGGGTTCCCCTCCACCCCCACCCTCCCCCGCCGGGGGGGAGGGAGTCTGTCGTTCATCTCCCTCACTCCCACCCTTCCCCGCCGCGAGGGAGAGAGTCGTCGTTGCGTTCCACAAGGCTTCCGCCCGCCGTTGCGCCGCCGGGTCGGGGTCGGGGATGCGCGCCGGGTCAAGACCGAGCGGAATGATATGGCAACGCTCGCGCCAGGGGGCCAGCGCGGCGCTGGCGTCCAGATAGGGCGGCGAGGTGGCGATCACCGCCCGACTGGCGGCGAGCAGGCGTTGTTCGAAGGGTCGATACAGCCGATACGCCAGCGCCAGTCGTCGGTCGATGGCGGATGAAACCACATCGGCGTGCCAGTGGATCACCCACGGCAAGCGGCGAGCCGCGGGGATCATGAGCGCCCAGAACGCTGAAGTGTTGGGCAGATGCAGGTGCAGTTGATCGGGGCGAAATTCGCGAATGGCGCGCGCCAGCCAGAACGGAAACGCCGGACTGACCGGCGCGTAGAGCAACCGGCCATAAGAGGGCGCGCGGTAAATGCGCATCTCCTCCGCGCCCCGTAATCGCGCGCTCCCCTCCCCCTCCGGGAGCGGGGCCAGCCCCGCATTCCCCTCCCCCTCCGGGAGCAGGGCCAGCCCTGCGCTCCCCTCTCCCCCTGGGAGAGGGGTTGGGGGTGAGGGGTCTGTTGCGGGTGAATCATGCACCAGCGCCGCCACGGCGATGCCCTGAGTTTGGAGCGCCGGCAGCAGATCCGCCAGAAAGTGTTCGATGCCGCCGGCGAACGGCGGGTAATACTTACCGACGTGCAAGACGCGCATGGGCGTCCGATTTAAGACGCCGGTCCCGGCGGTTTGGATTCAATGGAAACCGCATCATCCCGCATGGGTTCCGCCGGCGCCTGCGCCTCCAGCATCGCCAGGCGCTGGGCCAGCCGGCGAATCTGCCGCTCCTGCCGCGAGCGCTCCAGGTCCATGGTCAAAATCTTGACCAGCAGCAACGCGAAGCCCAGCACGAGGGCCAGCATCGGCGGATAACTGACCCCGAGTTTGACGGCCAGCACATCGAACAGGCGCGGAAACAGACCGAGCACGGCGACGGTGACCGCCGCACCGATCCACCAGATGGCGTAGGGTCCATGCAGATGGTCGCGGCGCACCAGGAACAGAATGATGGCGGCGAGGGTAACCCCGATCACCATCGAGGTGATTTGGTAGGTGATCATGTGGCGGCGGGTCAGTCGTCGGCGATAGGCTGCGCGGGATGATACCCGACCCGGGCCAGGCAGAGCAGACTGGTTTGCAGCATGTAGGCGCCGACGATCCACCAGGAGCGGAACACGCGCGAAGCGCCGACCGAGCGGGTTTGCATCGGCACCGGAACCTCGACGGTTCGCAGGCCTTGGCGGCGCAGGATCAACAGGACTCCAACGTCCTGATAATCCAGGAGACTGGCTTCCGGGGCGGCGAGCGTGGCGAGCGCCGCGTGGTTGTAGGCCCGGAACCCGGAGGTGATGTCTTCCAGCTTGAGACCGGTGAGCAGCCGGAAATAGCGCCAGGCCAGGCGGCGGGCGCGGCTGGCGCGCTCGGGGAACGCGCCGATCACCACGTCGGCCTGTGCGGCGCGCAGCGGCTGGAGCAGAGCGCCGATGCTGGCCGGTTCGTGCTGGCCGTCGGCGTCGAGGGTGACGGCGACCCGGTATCCATGACGCAGGGCGTAGCGCAGCCCGGTCTGGATCGCGCCCCAAGCCCCGAGTTGCAAGGTCAACGGCAGGACGATGGCGCCGGCGGCGCGGGCGGCTTGAGCCGTGGCGTCGGTGCTACAGTCATCAATGACCACGACCGGACAGCGCCATAAGCGTCGCACCTGGCCGACGACGATCCCGACGGTGGCGGCCTCATTGTGGGCGGGAATCAGAGCAAGGAACGAACCGGGACCGAGAGGACCACTCATAAAAGGGCAGCACGGAAGCTGTGTTCCGAGGCGATTCCCCAGCGCGCGCCCAGCGCGCCGATGCCCTGATCCTGCCGGGAGCGGGACTGCTTGATTTCTTCCAGCAGTTCGTTGTTCTTACGGTTTTGCTCGTCCCACTTGCGGTTTTGCTCGTCCCAGCGCTGGCGCTGCTCGGCACGGTCGACGGCGAATTCCTGAAGCATCCGGTCGAAGCGGGCGTCGAAGCTTTCCGGCGCGACCGCCGTTTGCCGGATCAGTGGTTCCAGCCAGTTCCGGAAGCCAGCGTCCTGTTTGAGCGGTTCGGGCAGTTCGACTTGCAGTTGGCTCTTGAGGTCGGTCGGGGTCATGGGATTGTGCCTCGTGACAACCAAGATAAATTGATTTTTTGGATTATGCCGGGCGTGAGATTTATACCTTGTTTAGGGGACTCAGTAGATCGCATAACGCGCCCAACACATAGCCCCGTTCATAAAATTGCCGGCTGATCCTGCGACCGATCTCTTCAGGTGAAATTTGCCGCTGCTTCGCGATCAACCGGCGTTTGCGCCACATGGCAGGGACGCCGCGAAGAAAATCACGGTATAGACGGAAGACAACCCCCATTTTGCCCTTCACCGCATACCGCAACAGAATGGCGGTGTGCAGGACCAACATCCAGAACGAGTTGCGCAGTAAATACCGGGTGGGCACATTTTTGACCAAGACGAACAGTGAATTGCGGATCCCATGGTAAAGCACAAAATCGCTGTTGGGACCGCCGCTGGCCACAGATCCCTTGTGGTACACCCAGGCGTCTTCGGCGTAGGCCGCCCGGTAGCCCAGCAGGGTCGCTCGCCAGGCTAAGTCCGTGTCCTCAGCGTAGCAAAAAAACTGCTCGTCGAAGTATTCGCCTGTCGGCTGGTGGACCTGACTCAACAATTCAGCCGTGTATAGCGCGCAGTTGCCGCTGGGGCCCAACAGGGGATCGTTCGGCGACTTACGGTTGGAGGCCAGCCCGCATTTGTAGAAGGTGATCCCCAAATTATCCACCTGTTTGCGGTCGGCGTACCGCATCACCCGCGCCGCTACCATTTCGACTCTTTGCTTGGGATCGATCCGCGCCAACATCCGCGCCAGAAAGTCTGGTTCAACGACCGTATCGTTGTTGAGCAGCAGCAAATAAGGGTAACGCTTCGCTGCGAGGATCTCGGCGAGCAGTCGATTGTGGGCGCCGGTGAAG
>JAWOHQ010000132.1:0-2522 GCA_046485105.1 Candidatus Competibacteraceae bacterium
GGTCGCTATAGCGGTGGGCGGGCGCGCGGTAGGCGTCCACCCGGGGGTCGTAGCAGAACCAGGCGTCCATGCCGGCTGGCAGTTCGACCACGCCTTCCAGCAGCAGCGTGCCCCGGTCGAACCGAAGCTGGCGCTCGTTCTCCTCGCGGCCGGTGCGGTACAGGCCGGCGGTGTCCTTGGTGCGGTGGGTCATGGCGGACATTGTCCGCGAAATCGCGATGGCCGTGGGCGAGAATTTTCATCCCCCGTCCTCAGCCAACGGGCCAATGCCGCCACCAAAGTTCGTCGCCGACGTCCATCCGCACGCAGCGATAGCTTAAGGTCAGCAGAAGCACAGCGTTGCCCGACATTCAGCTATAGGACTTTCGCTGATCAACTGGATGTCGTCATACCCGTGAAAATCGGTAAGCACTGGCGTTAAGACAAAAACCTCATCCAGCGCCCTCAGCCTGCGGCTCCACCCACAACCGATCCCGCAATCCCGACGAGCGGTGCAACCGTCGCTCGACCGCCGCCGCGAACACCGTGGGTTCTCCGTAAAAACTCGCCTGCTGTTTCGCGCGAGTCAGCGCCGTGTAAATCAGCTCACGACTCAAGACCGGCGACGGTTCGTTGGGCATCACCACCAACACCCGATCGAATTCCGAACCCTGGCTCTTATGCACCGTCATCGCGTAGACGGTCTCGTGTTCCGGCAGGCGCGCCGGGGCGAACCCGCGCAACGCACCGTCGTTGCCCAGGAAAAACACCCTCATGCGTTGTGGATCGTTGGGGTCCGGCAAGGTCATCCCGATGTCGCCGTTAAACAGCCGCAGGTTGTAATCGTTGCGCACGATCATCACCGGCCGCCCGAGATACCAGTCCTGACGCGGGTCGATCAGGCCCCGACCGCGCAACAGTTCTTCGCACAGCCGATTCAGCGCCTCCACCCCAAACGGCCCGTTGCGCAGGGCGCACAACACCCGGAATTGATTGAACCGCGCGAATGCCTCCACCGGCCCGGCCCCGTCCCGCGCCGCTTGCAGATAGGGCGCGAAGCCCGCCGTCACCGGTTCCGCCAACCGCTCCGGCAATTCGGCGGGATCGGCCAGGATGCGCCAGGCGATGTCGTCGTGTGCCGCGTTCTCCAGTAATTCCAGCGCCTCCGCCGCCCGGCCCCGGTTGACCGCCCGCGCCAGCGCGCCGATGCCGCTCGCCGCGCCGAACCGGAAACTGTGGCGCAACAGCACGATGGCGTCGGCCAGGGGCGACGGCGACTCCCGCCCGCGCGGCAGCGCCTCGCCGGTCAGCGCCGCCAGTCGCGCCCGGAATTCCGGGGACGTCCGCCCCCCGCCGGCGCAAATCTCGCCCAGCACCGCGCCCGCTTCCACCGAGGCCAACTGATCCTTGTCGCCCAACAGGATCAAGCGCGCCCCCTCCGGCAGCGCGGCCACGGTCTTGGCCAGCAGCGCCAACCCGACCATCGACACCTCGTCCACCACCAGCACATCCAGCGGCAGAGGGTTATCCTGATCGTGGCGAAACGCTGCCGAATCGGGTCGGGCGCCGAGCAGGCGATGCAGGGTGGACGCCTCCTCGGGGATTTGCGCCAGTCGCTCCGGCTCCAGACCCAGCCCCGGTTTGGCCGCACGGATCGCCTCCTGCAAGCGCGCCGCCGCCTTGCCGGTGGGCGCGGCCAGGGCCATGCGTAGCGGCCGTCCAACCGTCTGGCCGGTCAGCAGCGCCAGGATGCGCAATACGGTGCTGGTCTTGCCGGTGCCGGGACCGCCGGAAATCACGCACACCTGCTTCAGCGCAGCCACCGCCGCCGCCACTTTCTGCCAGTCCGGTCCCACCAGGTCTGGATGGCGCGGGTACAACTGATCGAGATCGGCGCGCAACCGGGCCTCGTCCGGGATTTCCGGCGCGGCTTCGGCCCGCTGGAGTAGATCGTCGGCCAGTTGCTGCTCGTAACTCCAGTAGCGGTACAGATACAGCCGGCCGCGCCGGTCGAGCACCAGGGGATGGCGTTCGCCTGGCCGGCCCACCACCGGACTGGCGCGCAGGGCGCTCAGCCACTCGCCGATCGGTGGAGGCGTGAAGGCTGACGATTCAGGGGTTTCAGGGGACTCCGCCGCTTCGGAGGATTCCGCCGCTGCCCCACTCCACCGCGCCCGTTGCGCCCACTGGCGCAGGTTGATGCAAATATCGCCTTGGCCGGTGGCGTGGCTGGCCAGCGCCGCCGCCAGTTCCAGCTCCGGCGACGGACCGCCCGCCAAGCGGCTCATGAAGCGGGCGAAATGCCGGTCCAGGTCGGTCAACAGCCCCTGTTCGGGTCGCATGGCCGGCGCTCAGTCTTCCAGATGGTTCGGGTCGAGGCCCAGAGCGCGCAGGCGCTCGGCTAAGCGTTCGGCGCGGGCGGCGGCCTGTTCGGCGCGAGCCGCTTCCTGCTCGGCGCGGGCGGCGGCCTGTGCGGCGCGGGCGGCGGCGGATTTCGCCAGCCGGGCCAGCTCCACCGAATTCAGGAAAGGCCGGCCGTCCGG
>JAWOHQ010000137.1:0-2664 GCA_046485105.1 Candidatus Competibacteraceae bacterium
TAGGTGGGCGACCCCAGCAAATCGCCCGTCTGGGTCAATTCCGAGCCACCGATATGGGCGATGCCGAAATCGGTCAGGACCAGGGTGTAATCCTGGCGCACCAGAATGTTGGCGGGTTTGATATCACGGTGAATCACGCCCTGGCCGTGGGCGTAAGCCAACGCGTTCAGCACTTGCAACAGGAGGGCCAGACTCATCCTCAGCGGCAGTTCCGGGCGCTGTTCCAAAAGCCGCCCGAGTTCCTGACCGGGGATCAAATCCATGACCAGATAAAGGGTCTCGTCCTGCTCGCCGTAATCCCGTACCCGGATGATGCGGGGATGCCGCAGACGCCGGCCGATGTCGGCCTCCTGGCGGAAGCGCGCCAGGATGGAGCGGCGCTCTGGACCCACCAGCAGCTCGGTGCGCAAGGTCTTGATCGCCACCGGTTCGCCAGGGTCGCCACCGACGCCGCGATAGACGACGCCCATGGCCCCGCGCCCCAGCAGCGCCTCAATCCGATAGGCGCCAAGCATCTGGCCGGCTCGCAGCATGACCCATTAACCCCGTCGTGATGCCGTCGGTCGCCGCGCCGTCAGGCCAGGGCGGCGACCGCTTCGGCCGCGGTGGGGTAAATGGCGAAGATCGCCGAGAACCCGCTGATGTCGAATACTTCGCGGACGTTTTCGCGCAACGAAGCCAAAGCCAGCCGCCCGCCGCTGCTGCGGTTGTGCTTGGCCGCGACCAGCAAGACCCGCAACCCGGCGCTACTGATGTACTCCAGCGCCGCGCCATCCACCACCACCGCGCCGCTTTGGTCCAGGGCCGCCAGCAGGCGGGTTTCAAACGCGCGACAGGTCAGGCTGTCCAGGCGGCCCGCCGGTTCCAGAATGAGAACATCTCCTTGCTGTCGTTCCTGAATTTCCATCATGGCTCCACAATGATTCATAATGACTAATGCGTTTTCAGACGGTATCGGTCAGCCAGTTTTCGACGACGAGTTCTGGAACGCGGGAAAATTCCCGCATGTTATCCGTCACCAGCTTCAGGCCCAGCGCGCGGGCATGCGCGGCGATCAGCAGGTCATTCGGGCCGATGGGGGTGCCCGCGCGCTCCAGCGTGTTACGGATGTCGGCGTAATACTCCTCGACGGGCGGTTTCAGATCGAGCACTGTTAAAGAGTCAAGCACTTGCTCCAGATGCTGCTTCAGGCGCGGCACGGGACGCTTGACCAAGCCAAAGCGAATCTCGCACACCACGACAATACTGACGCCAAATCGTTCGACACCGAGTGCCGCCACGCGCCGCGCCACTGGACCCCGCGGATGCCGGGCCATATCGGACACGATGTTGGTATCCAGCAGATAGCGCAGGGGATTATCCATCATAATTTGATGTCGTCCAGCGGCAATAGCCCTTCATCCACATCGGGAAACTCTTCCTCAATGTCTTCCCATGAAGCCAGCAGTTCGGCCAGGTTGTGGTATTTTCGGACCGGTTCCACGATGAGCCGGTCACCGTCCTTGCGGATGATGACCTCTTCACCGGGTAGTTCAAATTCGCGGGGAATGCGCACGGCCTGATTGCGCCCGTTGCGGAACAGCCGGGCGCGACGTTCGGTGCGGGTATCGAGCATGGCGGCATCTCCAGTTTTCAATATAGGCCAAGCCTATGCTTGATTGAGAGCCGCGTCAATTCACCAATCCTCAATGCGCCTCATCCCAATTCGCGCCCAGGCCGATCTCCACCTCCAGCGGCGCCCGCAGCTCCGCCGCCTCGACCATCGCCGCGCGAATCCGCGCGCTCGCCAAGTCTACGACTTCCGGAGCCGCTTCGAACACCAGCTCGTCATGCACCTGCATCAGCATCCGCACCGCCACACCGGACTCCTGGAGCCAGCCAGCCACCGCCAGCATCACCCATCCGGGTTCCGGCACGAAAGCCTGACGGATGCGTCGCCCTTCCGGGCGCGGATCGGGATATTCTGCAAATTGGGGTCGGAAGACGACAGCCGGCCGGTGCTGGCCACGGCCTGCTGGTAGGAGGTATGCACCCGCCCGGTGCGCCGGTGAATCTGCTCGGGCAGGCGGTCGGTATAGGTGGATTTCAGCTTGCTCAGCCCCCGGTGTTCCAGCAGCACGCGGGGCAGCGGAGGTTCCGCCGCCCGGGCACTATCGGCGCCGCTACTACGGGGTTCTCGCCCCCCACTCGCCGTTGCGTCCCGCGGTCACCGCCCTGGTGCCACAGGCCGTGACGCCGGAGCCCGAATCGAAGCCGGCGGTAGAGACGGCCGCGGATGATCCGCCGGAAGCTCTCGGGCGGCCCCCCCGCCCGCTACCTCTGGGCGCTGCGGCTGGCGCGTATCTACGAAGCGTTCCCATCGCTCTGCCCGATCTGCGGCGGCGAGAGGCGAATTATCGCCTTCATTACCAGGCGGTGGACGTGCGGGCCATCCTGGCGCACCTCGGCGAGCCGGCCACCCCGCCACGGATCGCCTCCGCCAGGGGACCGCCGGCAGGGGACGATTTCGGCGTCCCGATCACCCTCCAGTGGTCAGGAGGGGCTTGAATCGAGCCTTGACTGCGCCCCCGGACGGTGGAGTACTTCTGCATAGGCGGTTGGTGCAGACACAGGGTGTGATATCAGATCCTTTTAACGGACCCCTGGTGGCCCTTGCCCTTGGTG
>JAWOHQ010000239.1:0-2996 GCA_046485105.1 Candidatus Competibacteraceae bacterium
GATTTTCCTGTCGATCCGTGATTTGCTCCTGGCGGTCGCCCCGGTAATCCTGCCGTCCCTCGGTCCGGTCCGTTCGACCCTCCTGCCGCGATGCCGTCCTATCGGAGCTGCCGTACTGGCGCGCTTCCGTCCTCCCGGTGGCGCCGCGCGCCGCCGACCGGGAAGAGAAGCTGCCGCCGCTAGCCGCGCCGGCGCGGGAATAACCTCCACCCCCACCGCCTCTCCCGCCGCGCGCATCCGCCTCAAGGGCCAGCGAGCCGATAAACAACGCCACGATTACGACGCAAAACGCTTTCAGTAAAGACGTCTTCGATACAGTTTGGCCTTTCATTTCTCTTCTCCTTTCGTCGTAGGAGATGCCTCAGCCCGGCGAACCTGAGCGAGGAAGGGGATGCGAGCCGCTTCTTTCGGAATGTCGAGGGCGAACCAGGAGGCTGATGGGTTGGGCGCGAGGTTCCACTCCATAAAGTTCGCCCAGTACTGCGGTTGTCCTTCCTCATGTTTGTAAGTCAGGATGATTCGGTGCGGCAAAGGGTCTCCCGTCGTCGGCAGCCAAACCTGTAAATCGACGCTGTCGCCGCGGGCCGCGAGATGAAAATAGGGTTGGTCCGCGATCGTGGTGGTCTCGACGATCTCCGCGCCCAGGATGCGTTGCTCGAATTCCTTGGGCAGGGCAGTCACGAACAGCAGGGCGAGCGGCAGGCGCATCCGCAGGTCCCTGACAAAATGCGCGATCGCCGCGTCGATGTCCCCCGCCAGTTCGGACGTGGCGTACAGGTTATCCGTCGCGTTGAATACCGTAACCACCTTGCCGTCGAAGACGACCGTGGACGCCTCCCCGTCGCTCGTCCGCGCGTTCACCCTGAATCGGTTGGGGCGAACGAGCGTCATGTCGCGTTGCTCTCCGAACTCAATCTTCTGGCCGGACTCCTGGACCACGTCGTAGCCGCTCCGCAGTCCGACGCTGAACTGTTCGAGCCGCGCCAGAAAATTTGCCATGCGCAGCAACTGCTCCATGGCGGCGCTGGAAGGAGGGGCGGCGACGGCGGGAGATTTGGTCTCGGCCAGCACGGCGGTCGCCAGCAGGGCAACCAGCAGCACGGCTCCCGAGCCCAGGGTTCTGATGACAGGATGCATGGACAACCTCCTCTCGTTGGGTCGTGGAATGACTTTTTTTCGGAACTTACGGACCCGGCCAGATCCGGGTGATCTTCGAACCCTTGAGACCCACGCCCGCCATCAACCCCTGCTGGCCGAAGACAAAGGCGTAGATGTCGTCCCGAGCGGTGGTGGTGGTCACGGTCTTCGCCATGCCCTCATCCAGCACGACCACGCTCGGGCCGACGCCGAATTCCCAGCCTTTGCTCTCTTTCGCGTACTGGACAGCGGAGTCGGTCATGAAAAAGAGGACGTAGCTGAAGCTCTGCGCGCCCGCCTGCAGCCCGTAGGAGACCGCCGCGATCTCGAAATAACCCAATGCCTTCTCGCCCTGACGCAGGACGCCCTGCCCGTACTCCCCACCGATGAGAAGCCCGCCCTTCACCACGCTGGGGAAGACCAGGATCGCCTTGGCTTGTTTCGCCAGAGCCTTGGCCGCTGGCGTCTGCCGATACAGATCGGCCAATGCGCCGGAAGCATCGCGGTCGATTTCGGCGGCGCTCGCCGCCGTGGCCGAGGTGGGTGCGCCGACCAGGAACACCAACAGCGCGGCGAAGATGATACTCATGCCCGCGGATTTGAAGCTCGACATCTTTAACTCCGATAAGGGATGGGTTGCGTAACCCTAATTTTTATGACCATTACGCACAAGCAAAGACCTTGCCATGCGTGAAAATAATATGGAATTGCCAATAACTGTTTTATAATTAACAGGTTGATGATGGAGACTGGTTGACGCGGACTTCGGCGCCCACTGGGCTTCCCTGATATATCGGAGAATCTCCAAATTTTCGGAGTCGAAGCGATGGAAATAATAAATTTCGAATGCTTCGAATATTTCGAATAAAGCGAGCATGATGTGGAGTCTAAAGTCGTAAACCACACAAAACCTATCCAGAGCCATCGTCGCACAGGAGATCATCATGGCGCTCGCATCCCGCAAGAATCCGACTCTGCCGACCGAAGAGGAAGCCCGGCTTGCCGCCGAAAGCAGCCGGAAACTGGCCGCGATCATCGGTCACGGCGCAGCCGCCCGTTTACGCCTGATTGACGGTGACGATGAAATTACGGTGCCGGTCAACGCGATTCCGTTGCTGGCGGATATTCTGAACCAGATGGCGCAAGGCAATGCGGTATCGCTGGTTCCCATCGGGCACACGCTCACGACCCAACAGGCGGCGGACCTGCTCAACGTCTCTCGGCCCTATTTCATCAAGTTGTTGGAAGCCGGCAAAATCAGTTTCACCAAGGTCGGACGGCACCGCCGCATCAAATACGAGGATTTGCTAGCCCATATGGAAAAATCAGACGAGATCAGCCGTCAAGCGGTCGATGAGTTGTCCAGGCAGGCGCAAGAGCTTGGGATGGGCTACTGATTGGCTCATTTCACCGTCGTCTATGACGCTTGCGTTTTTTATCCGGCGCCGCTTCGCGACCTGCTGATCCGGTTAGCCATGACACGGCGGTTCCGGGCGCGCTGGACCACACAAATCCACGAAGAGTGGACCCGAAACCTGCTGGCTAACCGAAAGGACCTCACCCAGCAACAACTGGATCGAACAGTAGCCAATATCAACCAGGCGGTTGAAGATTGTTTGATCACCAGTTACGAAAATCTCATTGAGGGGCTCAAGCTACCCGACCCCAATGATCGGCACGTACTGGCGGCCGCGATTCGCGCTGGGGCCGCCGCTATCATAACGATGAATTTGAAAGATTTTCCGGATGAAGCACTCAATGAATTTGAAATTTTCGCCCAACACCCGGATGACTTCATTCTCGATCTGGCGGATTTGGAGCCACCGATCCTCGAGCGTGTCGCCAAGGAACAACGGGCA
>JAWOHQ010000159.1:0-4700 GCA_046485105.1 Candidatus Competibacteraceae bacterium
AATCCCTTCTTGACCTTGTCCAGCCCGGCCTGGACCCGCAGCGTGGACATATAGCTGAAGGCTTCGATCAGTTCGATGCCGAAGGAGGGGGCGAACAGGTTCATCTGGCCGAGCGCCTTGATTCGGTCCACGGTATGGGTCTGTGGCAGCCGGTGTTCCAGCGCCAGGCTGCGAACGCCGTGAACGATGGGGAAGATGCCCCCCTTTTTGATGTCCAGTTCGTCGCGGTGCTTTTCGACCACGAAGTTGGTGAAAAACCCCAGGGGTGTTTCAAAGGAGATGGTGGCCTTGGCGAACTGACTGTAAAAGGCGCCATGGTCGCCCAGCAGCGCGTACATCCGATCCTTGACCTCCTCGAGCAGGCTATCGTCGCCAGCCACCGCCATGGCATCGTAAAAGATGGCGAACTGGAGAAAGGTGTGGTAGGTGGGATAGACGATCCACTGAAACAAATCCTTTTTGAAGTCGGTCGCCGACTTGGCCCAAGACGGGTTCGACACCATGATATTGCCGGGGCAGCGCGGATAGCCGAATTCGAGCAGGCTGTCGGTGAAGGTTTGGGTAAAGGATTCTAGCTCGGGATGCTCGAACCCGTCGCGCAGGATCAGGGCGTTGTCCTGATCGGTTTTCAGGACCTGTTCCTCGCGGCCCTCGCTGCCCATCACCAGCAGGCAGGACTGAGCCGCCAGCTCCGGCGGCGCCAGGATCTCGAACAGCTTGCGCAGCACTTTTTTGTTCAGTTCCGATACGAGCTGCATGATGTAGTGAATCTTGATGCCTTTGTCGTGCAGGTCGCGGACCACGTTGACCAGATCGCGGCTGGCCCACTGCAAATCATCCTTGGTGGTGGCCCGCTCCACCTGGAGGGCGATCAGATGCGAGTGATTGGAGAGATAGCTCAGTAGATCGATCTGTTCCAGGACACCATGGATGGTATCGCCGTGGCGGATGACCAGGCGGTTGATGTTGTGCTGGGTCATGCGCAACAGGGCGTTGAACAGGAAATCATCAGGCGCCATGCCGATCAAGGAATAGTTGGCGAGCGGTCCGACCGGCTGATCCACCGATCGACGCTCGATGAGGGCGGCTGCCTGCAAATCGGAGGCAGTGACGATGCCCAGATCTTCGCCGTGCTGGACCAGCACCGAGTGGGTCCGGTTCGCTTTCATGGCCAGCGCCGCTTCGTGCAGAGAGGCATCCGCGCCGACAAATACCGGCGGATGCAGGTAGACATCCTGAATCTTGGCGACGGTGAACGCGGCCTGTTCCTGACTCTCGCCGGCCGCGCGCAGGGCCGCCAGGCGCTGGGAAAGTCCCTGGCGGTAGAAGGCCGCCAGTTGCGGATGCGCCTGGACGGTCCGCAGGAAAGCGTCCCGAGGCAACTTAAAGCAGCGGGTCGGTTCGCTGGCGATGAAGCGATGCGGGCTGGGACCCTCCAGGAGGGCTTTGGCGTCGAAGAGATCCTCGGCCGTGTAATGAGCGACCACGCACAGCAAGGCATCGGGGAAGCTCTCGAGGGCGTCGCGCGGTACGGTCGCCTCGTCATCCACTTCCCAAACCGCGCCCTCAATGACGATGTACAGACCGGCCGGGATTTCTCCAGCCTTCAGCAACACGTCACCCGGCTGGAAGTGGCTGACGGCCAGTTCTCCGGCCAGCCGCGCCAGTTCCGGTTCGGGGAGCTGGTTGAAGGGCGGCAGATGGGCGAGGAGAGTTTTAGGGTCCGGTAAGTTCACGGCGGTTCGATCCCGATAGGCCAAAACAGAACCCCTTCGCGACGAGACGCCGGAAGGGGTTTTATGTTAACAGGATTTAGACCGGTGGGAGGATCGCACTGGATTTCCCTTCCTCCCAACCGGTCGATGAAGCGCTCAGTGGCTGGCCGCGCCCTCCGCGCCGATACCGGTCTGGCAACGCAGATCCTGCGCTTCGAAGGACTCGCATTCCTTCCGTCCGACCTCGCTGTTATCCAGCAGCGAACCGATCCAGATGCCCAGGAAGGCGATGGTCATCGAGAACAGCGCCGGGTTTTTGTAGGGGAAGATCGCCTCGGCGTTGCCGAGAATATCCTTCCATACCGTCGGGCCGAGGAGCACGAACAGCGAGGCGCTGAGCAGGCCCAGCCAGCCGCCCAGCAACGCGCCCCGGGTGGTCATCTTCGAGTAATAGATCGAGGTGATGATCAGCGGGAAGTTGGCGCTGGCCGCCACCGCGAAGGTCAGACCGACCAGGAAGGCGATGTTCTGCTGCTCGAACACGATGCCCAGCAGGATGGCGATAATGCCCAGCGCTACGGTGGCGATCTTGGAGATCCGCACTTCCTGTTGCTCGCTCACCCGACCGTGGGCGAACACGCTCGCGTACAGGTCGTGCGAAATCGCCGAGGCGCCGGCCAGGGTCAGACCGGCCACCACCGCCAGGATGGTGGCGAAGGCCACCGCCGAGATAAAGCCCAGCAGGAGATTGCCGCCGACCGCCTCCGCCAGATTGACCGCCGCCATGTTTTGGCCGCCCCGGAGCGCCAGTTCGCCGGTCGCTGGATTGAGGACCATGAATCCCGAATCGGCAGGCATGAGCAGGACGATGGCGCTGAAGCCGATCAAGAAGGTCAGGATGTAGAAGTAGCCGATGAAGCCGGTGGCGTAGAACACGGATTTACGGGCTTCCATGGCGTTGCCCACCGTGAAGAACCGCATCAGGATGTGCGGCAGGCCCGCGGCGCCGAACATGAGCGCCATGCCGAGGGAAATCGCTTCGATCGGATCGCTGATCATCGATCCGGGCCCCATGATGGCGGACCCGTTGGGGTTGATCTCGGTCGCTTTCTGGAACATGACTTCGAGGCTGAACGTGCCGCCGGAGGCCGTGTACAGCGCGCCGATGGTGATGATGGTGGCGCCGGACAGCAGCAGGACGGCTTTGATGAGCTGCACCCAGGTGGTCGCCAGCATGCCGCCGAAGGTCACATACAGAATAATGAGAATACCGACGATGATCACCGCGTAGGTGTATTCCAAGCCGAACAGCACCTCGATCAGCTTGCCGGCGCCGACCATTTGCCCGATGAGATACAGGATCACCACGACCAGCGAACTGGTGGCGGCCATGGTGCGCATCGGCACCCGCTGGAAGCGGTAGGACACCACGTCGGCGTAAGTATATTTACCGAGGTTGCGAAGCTGTTCGGCCATCAGGAACATGATGATCGGCCAACCGACCAGCCAGCCCACCGAATAGATCAGGCCGTCGTAGCCATTGAGGAACACGAGGCCGGAAATCCCCAGGAAGGAGGCGGCCGACATATAGTCGCCGGCGATGGCCAGGCCGTTCTGGAAACCGGTGATGCCGCCGCCAGCGGTGTAGAAGTCCTTGGCGGTCTTGGTGCGTTGCGCCGCCCAGTAAGTAATGCCCAGGGTGCCGGTGACGAACGCCAGAAACATGATGATGGCGGGGATGTTGATCGATCGTTCCTCGACGGCGCCGAAGGCGAGCGGCGCGAAGGTCATCGCGCTAACGGCGAGCGCGGCTTGCCAGCGTCTCATAGCACTTCCTCCTTGATCTCACGGGTTAATCGGTCAAACTCGGAGTTGGCGCGGAAAACGTAAATCCCCGTGAGGGCGAAGGCGCTCAGGATCACGCCGATGCCGACCGGGATGCCGACGGTGGTGACCGAGCCTTCCCATAGAGGTCGGGACAGGATATGCCCGCTGAAGGCGATGACCAGAATGAAGCTGTAGTAGATCACCAGCATGATGAGCGCCAGCAGCCAGGCGAATTTCTTGCGTTTCGATACCAGCTCGTGGTACTTCGGGTTGCTCTTGATAGCGTGAATCAAGTCTTGTTGCATCGTTGCGGTCCAGGATTGGGCAAGGTTGGAGGTTGATGGGTGGGATCGCGAATGGGCCGTAACGATTGGGCCGCAGGCAGCGGGGGCTCCCTGACCATGTTCGGCGGGACCATTCTCGATCCATTTTCGTGGATGGTTGGCCGCGGAGAGAACCCCGCGAGCGCTCGCAAGTCTAGCGGCATCCGACGTCAAGTAAAGGGGTTACCTTCGCGTTATTTTTACCGGTCGGACTTTGGATGCGTGGTGCGGGTGCGGCATCGGAACCCACCGGGGGGCGTAGGCCGCTCGCCGGAAATTTCCAGCACGGAGGACCCCCGTCGGGGAGAGCGCGGGAAATTGGCTCTCAGAGCATGATGGTGCCGAATTCACCCTGGATGCGGCCTTGCAGGTGCTTGGCGACGCGCATGGCGATGCGTAGGGATTCTTCTTCCAGCGGAGTGAGTTCTTCCAAGTTCAACAACTTGTCGAGAGGCTGGTCTTTCTGCGCCTGGCGCAGTTGATGGCCCAGGGTGAGATCCAGCAGTTCGTCGTAGGCGGCCAGCACCGAATTCACGAACGCGGTATTCAGGCGTCCGAGACGCACCAGGGCGCTGAACCGGTCTCCGGTGTTGGTGGCGTCGATCCCCTCGCTCAGGGCATAGACCCGCGCGGCGTCCGCCAGAATCCGGGTGCCGTTGCGCTTGAGATCGATTTTACCCTTGCGGTCTTTGTCGCTGGCGGTCACCAACCGGTTGAACAGGCCCAGCGCTGGTCTGCCGGTGGCGTCGTCTTCCACCATGAGCGTGAGAAGCCGCGGTTTGTTCCGCAACTCCTCGAAGATGTGCGCGCGCAAGGCGACCGTCAGGCGGTCGTC
>JAWOHQ010000144.1:0-2508 GCA_046485105.1 Candidatus Competibacteraceae bacterium
CGTCTGTCCAAGGACGGCGCGGTGATGAGCGAGAGCCAGCGCCGGAGTTTGGAGGGCGATATTCGCAACCAGGCCCGGGAATTGAAGCGGACCAGCGATGAATTCCGGGAAGATTTCAACCTGCGGCGCAACGAGGAACTGGGTAAGTTCCAGAAGCAGGTGCTGGACGTAATCAACAGCGTCGCCAGCGAAGAAGGTTTCGATTTGGTGGTCAACGACGGCGCGACCCTGTACGCCAGTTCGCGCGTGGATGTCACTGACAAGGTACTCAGCCGTCTCACCACCTCCCGGTAACCGCAATGATCACGCTGGGCGAGGTCGCCGCGACGGCGGGCGCCAGCCTGCGAGGAGGCGACGCCGCGACGCTCATCACCGGAGTGGCGCCCTTGCCCAGCGCGGAGCCGGGACAACTCAGCTTCCTGATTAACCCGCGTTATCGCCGATTTCTAACGGTCACCCGCGCGGCCGCCGTGATTCTGTCGCCGAAGGATGCCGAGGGGTGTCCGATCCCGGCGGTGGTGGCCGCCAATCCGCATGTCGCCTACGCCCGGGTTGCGACCCTGTTCGAACCACCGGTCGACGCGGCGCGCGCGGGCATCCATCCCACCGCCTGGGCCAGTCCCACCGCCCAGATCGCCGCCGACGCTTGGATCGGCCCACATTGCACGGTGGAGGCGGGCGTGGTTATCGAGTCTGGCGTGTTCGTCGGACCC
Source organism: Candidatus Competibacteraceae bacterium (assembly GCA_046485105.1). Taxonomy (GTDB): domain Bacteria; phylum Pseudomonadota; class Gammaproteobacteria; order Competibacterales; family Competibacteraceae; genus REEE01. The sequence goes on from JAWOHQ010000144.1 coordinate 714, forward strand.
GGTTGCGTCATCGGCGAACAGTCCATCATCGGCGCCGAAACCCGGTTAGTGGCGCGCGTGACCGTGTGTCACCGGGCGCGAATCGGGCGCCGGGTGCTGGTCCATCCGGGCGCGGTGATCGGCAGCGACGGGTTCGGCCTGGCCCTGGATCGCGGCGGGCGCTGGCTCAAGGTTCCGCAGCTCGGCAGTGTCCTGATCGGCGACGACGTTGAGATCGGCGCCAACACCACCATTGATCGGGGCGCTCTGGAAGATACTGTGATCGAAGAAGGGGTCAAGCTGGACAACCTGGTGCAGATCGCCCATAACGTGCATATCGGCGCCCATAGCGCCCTGGCTGGCTGCGTCGGCATTGCCGGTAGCGCCCGCATCGGCCGGCATTGTATGTTGGGCGGCGGGGTCGGCATCGCCGGTCATCTGGAACTCGCTGATCGCGTGCATATTACCGGCATGTCGCTGGTGACCCAATCCATCACCGAGCCCGGCGTGTATTCCTCGGGGCTGGCGGTGGAGCCAAACCGGCTCTGGAATAAGATCAGCGCGCGCATGCGCCGGCTGGATGAATTGTTCCGGCGCTTGGCGGCCCTGGAAAAAAAAATCGGCCGCGATGGCGCCACTTGAGAGGGTAAGGCTTTGGAACCGATGGACGTTCAGGAAATTTTGGAGTATCTGCCGCACCGCTACCCCTTTTTGCTCGTCGACCGGGTCTTGGCGTTCGAGCCCGGACAATCGCTGACGGGCCTCAAGAATGTCAGTTACAACGAACCGTTCTTTCCCGGCCACTTTCCGCAACGACCCATCATGCCTGGGGTGCTCATTCTAGAGGCGCTGGCCCAGGCGACCGGAATTCTCGCATTCAAGAGCGAAGGCGAACGGCCCGATCATCGTTCCATGTATTACCTGGTGGGCGTCGATAACGCCCGTTTCAAACGGCCGGTCGAACCGGGCGATCAGTTGATTCTGGAAGTGCGCCTGGACCGCATCAAACGGGGCATCGGTAAGTTTTTTGGCGAGGCGAAGGTGGACGGTCAACTGGTGGCGACCGCCGAGTTGATGTGTGCCCGGCGGGACATCGACCGGTGATCGATCCGCGCGCCGTGGTGGACCCATCGGCCCAGTTGGCGGCGGATGTGACGGTCGGGCCGTTTTCGTTCATCGGTCCGGAGGTGGAGATCGGTGCGGGCACCTGGATCGGCCCGCACGCGGTGATCCAGGGCCCGACCCGGATCGGCCGCGACAACCGCATCTATCAGTTCACCTCGCTGGGCGAAGCTCCCCAGGATAAGAAGTACGGCGGCGAACCGACCCGGTTGGAGATCGGTGATCGCAACACCATTCGGGAGTTTGTCACCATCAATCGCGGCACCGTGCAGGATGCCGGAGTGACTCGGTTGGGCGACGACAACTGGATCATGGCCTATGTCCATATTGCCCACGATTGCCTGGTTGGCAACCGCGCCATCTTCGCCAACGGGGCGTCGCTGGCCGGACATGTCCATATTGAGGATGACGTGGTGCTGGGCGGTTTTGCCCTGGTCTATCAGTTCACCCGCCTGGGCATGCACAGCTTCTGTGGGTTTGCCTGCGGGGTCCATCGTGATGTGCCGCCTTACGTAACCGTGGCTGGCTATCGCGCCGAGCCATATGGCATCAATGCCGAAGGGTTGCGTCGCCGGGGATTCGCCGACGACGAGATTCAGGCGATCCGCCGTGCCTACAAGGTGGTTTACCGCGCCAATCTGCGGCTGGAAGAGGCGACGGACAAGGTCCGGGAGATGACCGAGGAATATCCCCG
>JAWOHQ010000185.1:0-3261 GCA_046485105.1 Candidatus Competibacteraceae bacterium
CGCCGAAGCGCGTCGGTTGCTGGCGCATCTGGGCCTGGACGAACCGGGGCTGGCGCGGCGTCCCGCCGCGGAGCTATCGGTGGGTCAGCAGCAGCGGGTCGCGGCGGTGCGCGCCCTGATCGGCGGGCCGGATTTGATCGTCGCCGACGAACCGACCTCCGCCCTGGATACTGACCGGCGGCAGGATTTCGTGGCCTTGCTGCGCCAGGAATGCGCGAGTCTCGGGGCCGCGCTGCTGTTCGTCAGCCACGACCGGACGCTGGCCGGGCACTTCGACCGGGTCGCGGAACTGCCCGCCCTCAACCGCGCGCCGAGCGACGGCTGAGCCATGGCGATCCTGTCCCTTGCCGGCAAAAGCCTGTGGAACCGGCGGCTGACCAGCGCGCTGGTGGTGCTGTCCATCGCATTGAGCGTGGCCCTGTTGTTGGGCGTCGAACGCCTGCGCACCCAGGCCCGCGCCAGTTTCGCCAACACTCTGTCGGGAACCGATCTGATCGTCGGCGCGCGCGGCAGCCCGCTCAATCTGCTGCTGTATAGCGTGTTTCGGATCGGCGATCCGACCAACAACGTGAGCTGGGGCAGTTACCAGACCTTCGCGGCCCATCCGCAAGTGGCCTGGACCGTGCCGCTGTCGCTCGGCGACTCCCATCGGGGTTTCCCGGTGCTGGGTACGAGCCAAGCATATTTCCAGCATTACCGTTACGGCCGCGCTCAACCCTTGCGGCTCGCCGAGGGTCGTGAATTCACCGATGTGTTCGACGTGGTGCTGGGCGCCGTGGTGGCCGACCGGCTCGGTTATGCGCTGGGACAGCCCATCATCATCGCCCACGGGGTCGGTGAAGTCAGCTTCGCGTTGCACGACGACAAGCCGTTTCAAGTGGTCGGCATCCTGGCGCGCACCGGCACCCCGGTGGACCAAACGGTGCATATCAGCCTGGACGGCATGGAAGCGATCCACGCCGACTGGTTCGGCGGCGCGCCCATTCCAGGAATGCGTCTGGCGCCGGAGCGAGTACGGCAACTGGATTTAACGCCGAAAACCATCACCGCCTTCCTGGTCGGCCTTCACTCCAGAACCGCCATCTTCCGGATGCAACGGGAAATCAACACCTTTGCCGGTGAACCTCTGCTGGCGATTCTGCCCGGTCTGACCTTGCAACAGCTTTGGGATCTCATGGGTCTGGCGGAAAACGCGCTGCTGGTCGTGTCCGGATTGGTCGTGCTGGTGGGACTGACCGTGATGCTCGCGGCGCTGCTGACTGGCCTCAACGAACGGCGGCGGGAAATGGCCATCCTGCGGGCGGTCGGGGCGCGGCCGGGACATATCTTCGCGCTGGTGCTGGGCGAATCCCTGGTGCTGGCCCTGGTCGGCGCGGCGCTCGGAGTGCTGTTGTTGCAGGGGGGACTGCTCGTGGCCGGCCCGTTGCTCGAAGCCCGGCTGGGGCTGGCCATCGCCGGCTGGCCGCCGTCGAGCCACGAGTTGATCCTGCTGGCTTCGGTGCTAGGCTGCGGCTTGGTGGCGGGACTCTTTCCCGCCTGGCGCGCTTACCGGTATTCGCTGGCCGATGGCATGACCGTTCGGATTTGAGCCATAGTCAACAATAAGCCCTCAGGCGCTCGTACTCAGGACACCTTTTCGGTCAGCCAGGCGCTCATGGCTTTTTCCACGGCGCCGAAGAACAGGATTTAGGAACGCGGAGGCTGAACGATCACGGGCTTTTCATCATCTGGCCCGGATTCCTTGATGAGGTAGCCCCGTTCGTTTTCCAAATAAAACTCGATGACTTCAATCGGCATTGATCGGAGTTGGGTCATGAATATCATGGAATCCTTGAAGCGTTGCAGTTCGGCGATGGTAATGGTCATGGGATAACTCCAAGTTGATGGGCTGGTGGTGAAACGACTATTGGATGTGTAACAACGCCAGCAAGCCTTCCAGCAATTGCATGGGATTGGGCGGACAGCCGGGGATATGCAGATCGACGGGAATAACCCCGCCTACTCCCCCGACGCAGGCGTAGCTGCCGGCGAACACGCCGCCGTCTCGCCCGCAGTCACCGACCGCCACCACCCATTTCGGATCGGGCGTGGCGGTATAGGTGCGTTCCAACGCCTCCCGCATGTTGGCGGTGACCGGACCGGTGACCAGCAGCACATCGGCATGACGCGGCGAGGCGACGAAGTGAAAACCGAATCGTTCCAGATCGTAAAAGGCGTTGTTCAGGGCATGAATCTCCAGCTCGCAGCCGTTGCAAGACCCGGCGTCCACCTGACGGATCGCCAGACTGCGGCCGAGCCGGCGTCGGGCCGCCCGATCGACTCGCGCGCCCAGTTCGGCCAGGGCCGGTTCGGAAGGGACCGGCGCGGCGACCGTCAGCGGCGACCGCCACAGATTCTGAAACAGCAGTTTGCGCATGACGGCATAACCTACAGGTCGTGACCCGAATACGAGCCGTTGAACGACTTATTGCACAGCGGAAAATCCGCGACGATGTTGTTTTCGATGGCGGCTTCCAGCAACGGCCACTGAAACCAGGACGGGTCGCGCGGATGGCAGCGCGCCACCGTGCCGTCGGCGGCCAACCGCAACCAGACCAGGAGATCGCCGCGAAAGCCCTCGACCAGCGCGACGCCCTCGCAATCTCGACCCGGAGAGTTCAAGTCCCCGCGCACGGGACCGGGCGGCAATCGCTCCAAAATCTGCTCGATCAACGCCAGACTCTGTTCCACCTCGCCGATGCGCAGCCACACCCGGGCATTAACATCGCTATCGGTCCGCGCCGGCGTCTCGAACTCCAGTTGATCGTAGGGCGGATAACCCGGCTGGCGGCGAGCATCGAACGCGCGGCCCCCGGCGCGGCCAATGACGCCGCCGCAACCGAATTGCTGGATCAGAGCGGGTCGGACGAAACCGGTGCCTACGGTGCGGTCTTGCAGCGAAGCGGTGTTGTCGTAGAGATCGATCAGTGGCTTAAACTGCTGGCGGAACTCCGCGACCAGCGCGCGCAGGAGGTTTGCGCCATCCGCCGGCAAATCCGCGACCATCCCGCCAGGAACGATGCAATCCATCAGCAGGCGATGCCCGAAACTGGTGGCGCTGGCGCGCAATACCCGTTCGCGCAAAACCGCGCAATAGGCATGCATCAGCGCGAAAGCGGCGTCGTTGCAGATCGCGCCGATGTCGCCGCAATGATGGGCCAGCCGCTCCAGTTCAGCCATCAGCGCGCGCAACCAGTGAGCGCGGACCGGGATGATGGTTTC
>JAWOHQ010000329.1:0-19132 GCA_046485105.1 Candidatus Competibacteraceae bacterium
TGCGTTGGGACCAGGATGGTGTCGCGCGGCGGAGCCGACTCATTGGCCGTCGGGTAATCCAAGGTGTAATGCAGCCCCCGGCTTTCCTTGCGCTCCAGCGCCGAGCGGATGATCAGATCGGCGACGAGCGCCAGGTTGCGCAGTTCGATCAGGTCCGCGCTGACCCGGAAGTGGCCGTAATATTCGGCGATCTCCCGCAACAACAGATCCACCCGATGCTTGGCCCGCTGCAGCCGTTTGTCGGTGCGGACGATCCCCACGTAGTCCCACATGAACCGGCGCAGCTCCTGCCAGTTGTGGGTGACCACCACTTCCTCATCCGAATCGGTGACCCGGCTCTCGTCCCACGGCGGCAGCGGGGGTGGTTCCAGAACCTGGCGCAGGCGGCCACGGAGGTCGGCGCTGGCGGCGGCGGCGAAGACCAGGCATTCCAGCAGCGAGTTGCTGGCCATGCGATTGGCGCCGTGCAGGCCGGTGAAGGCGACTTCGCCGATCGCGTAGAGTCCCTCCAAATCGGTGTGGCCGGCCAGATCGGTCATGACGCCGCCGCAGGTGTAATGAGCCGCCGGCACCACCGGCAGCGGTTCCCGGGTCATGTCGAACCCGTATTCCTGGCACTTGGCGTGGATGTTGGGAAAATGTCCGCGAATGAAATCCGCCGACTGATGGCTGATATCGAGGTAGACGCAATCGGCGCCCAACCGCTTCATCTCGTGGTCGATGGCGCGGGCGACGACATCGCGGGGCGCCAGTTCCAGCCGAGGATCGAAGTCTTGCATGAACCTTCCGCCATCTGGCAACAGCAGTACGCCGCCCTCGCCGCGCACCGCCTCGGAGATCAGGAACGACTTGGCCTTGGAGTGGTACAGGCAGGTCGGGTGGAACTGCATGAATTCCATGTTGGCCACCCGGCAGCCCGCCCGCCAGGCCATGGCGATGCCGTCGCCTGTGGAGCCGTCCGGATTGCTGGAATACAGATAAACCCGGCTGGCGCCGCCGGTGGCCAGCACCACGAACCGGGCGGCGATGACCTCGACTTGGCCGGTCTCGCGATTCAGGACGTAGGCCCCCAGACAGCGATTGTCGCCCAACCCCAGCTTGCGGCTGGTGATCAGGTCCACCGCGCTGTAGTGGTCGTGCAGAGTGATGTGGGGATGCTGGCGGGCGCGCTCCTCCAGCGTCGTCTGGATGGCGCGGCCGGTGGCGTCGGCGGCGTGGGCGATGCGGCGGTGGCTGTGCCCCCCCTCGCGATGCAGGTGATAATCGACGTTGCCTTCGGCATTGGGCTCCAGCGTGAAAGGGACGCCTTGGGCGCTGAGCCACTCGATGATTTCCCGACCATGCTTGACCGTGAAGCGAACCGCGTCGGGGTGGCACAGACCCGCTCCGGCAATCAGCGTATCCTGGACGTGCGACTCGATGGAATCCCCGGCGTCCAGGACCGCCGAGATGCCTCCTTGGGCGTAATACGTACTGCCCTCGTGCAACGGACCCTTGGCGAGCGCGACGACGCGGGTGGTCTCGGCCAGCCGCAGCGCCAAGCTGAGGCCAGCGGCGCCGCAGCCGATGATCAGGACGTCGGTACGATGGGCGGAGTGGGCCATGGCTTGTGAGCGACTCTGGGAAAAGGTATCGTTGCAACGAAGAAAGCGCTGTCGCGGGGGCCTCTCGGCCAGCGCCGCGATTTCCTCCCACCACACCTTCCCACACTATAAACCACATCCTGGCAGCGATGCGAACTAACGAAACGGGCGTTGGTCTACCGTGATGGTCGCATGGAGATTGCCATTCAGTCGAAAGGGGTTTGCCCGGATGGGCGAGGTTCATCTGGACCGCGATCTGGTCCTCAGGGTGCAAAAAGGCGACAAAAGCGCGTTTGATCTGCTGGTGCGCAAGTATCAGTACAAGATCATAAAGCTGATTTCCCGCTACGTGCATGATCCCAGCGAGGCTCTGGATGTTTCCCAGGAAGCGTTTCTTAAGGCCTATCGGGCCTTGCCGGGCTTTCGCGGGGACAGCGCGTTTTATACCTGGCTGTATCGCATCGCCATCAACACGGCCAAGAATTATCTGGTCGCCCAGGGTCGGCGTCCGCCGGGTTCCGATATCGACGCCCAGGAAGCCGAACAATACGAGGGGCAGTCCATGCTGAAAGAGTATGAGACGCCCGAGCGACTGTTGCTCAAGGATGAAATCGAAGCCACGGTGTTCAAGGCGATTGAAGATTTACCGGAGGATTTGCGCACGGCGATCACCCTCCGGGAACTCGAAGGAATGAGTTATGAAGAAATTGCCCAAACCATGGGGTGTCCGATCGGTACAGTGCGTTCCCGGATCTTCCGGGCGCGGGAATCGATCGACGCCAAGTTGCGTCCACTACTGAGCTAGTTTCGGGATAGAGTCATGGCTGATAAGACGGCTGAACAACTTTCGGCGCACGTCGCGAATGAAACTCCGGTCGCGGCGAGCCAGCTTTCGGCGATGGTCGACGACGAGTTGGAGGTTCCAGAGATGGACCTGGCCCTGCGCCGACTGAGCCGGGATCACGAATTGCGGGCCCGTTGGGAACGCTACCATTTGATCAGTAATGTCATGCAGAGCCACTTGCCGGATGCGCTCGACCGGGATTTCGCCGCGTGCATCCGCCAGGCGGTCGAAGCCGAACCCCTGCCACGATCGGCTGTCAAGCCGCTGCCGGCCTGGTACAAACCGGTCACTGGCTTTGGGTTGGCCGCCTCGGTGGCGCTCGTCGCCCTGTTCGGACTCAAGCTGACCCAGACCGACACCGCCTTCCCGCCAGAGCCCCAAATCGCCGCCGCTCCCGCCGCTTCCATCGCGACTCCCCCGCCGGCGACGGCGCGGCTTGTTGCGCTGAATCCCCAGACTGACGATGCCAGCCAACCGGTCGAAGCCCGGTTGAGCGCCTACCTGGTCAATCACAACGGCTATGCGTCCATGAACAGCATGCATGGCATGTTGCCTTACGTGCGCATGGTCGGTCACCAGGGCAACCGCTGAAATTCCGAATGAAGCGGAAGCGCTTGTACTGCGTCGCCCTGACGCTGGTCGTCGGGTGTCTGTCCGCCGCCGGTTGGGTGCAACCGGCGGCCGAGGATGCGAGACACTGGCTGGAACGGATGATTCAGGCCACCCAAACCCTGAATTACGAAGGGACCTTTATTTTTGTTCAGGGACCACATATCGAGGCCATGCGGATCGTGCATGGTTGCGATTCCGACGGCGAACGCCAGATCTTCATGGCCCTGAATGGTCCGCACCGGGAAATCGTGGTAACCAGCAATACCTTGACTCGCCTGGCGCCGGATCGACGCGAAACCTTCCCGGGCGCCGACTATCAACGCTCGCCGTTCCCCCTGTCCATCCCCCGCGATCTCGGCCGGCTGGAAAGCCACTACGAGTTCGAGTTGTTGGGCGAGGACCGCGTCGCCGGCTTGGCGGCGCGGGTAATCGCCATCAAACCGCGAGATGCCTGGCGGTACGGTTATCGAATCTGGTTGGACCAACGCCACGGCATCATGCTGCGCTCGGCGTTGTTGGATGGCAACGGCTATCCAATCGAGCAGTTGATGTTTACCGACCTGCAAATCAAGTCGAGCTCCGATCTCGATAAGCCCCTTTCCGAGTCCCAGGAATTACAGTCCGAGGTTTTGCCAGAGCCGAGCCAGCGGGACATGCGCCCTCCCGCCGGCGAACCCGTGACCGGGTCCGCCTGGCGTATCGTTCAGTTGCCCAAAGGCTTTGCCAAAGTGTTGCACAACCGCTTCACGAAAAGCCCGGGGCACCGTCCCACCGAACATCTGGTGTTCGCCGATGGTCTGGCGACCATTTCGGTGTTTCTGGAGCGGTTGGATGGCGCGCCGCCACTGCTGCAAGGCGGATCCCAACTCGGTTCGATGAGCGCCTTCGGGACCGTGGTGGAGGATCACCAGGTCCTGGTGGTCGGCGAGGTGCCGGCCGCGACCGTGCAACACATCGCGACTTCAATCCACCACGACCCCGAGGCTGAATCCCATGATTGAAGAACGCGCGATGGTCGTGGCGGTTGAAGAAGGGTATGTCTGGCTGGAAACCCAGCGTCGATCGTCCTGCGGCGGGTGTCAGGCCAGCGGAGGCTGCGGCGTGGCGACGCTGGCGAAACTCTGGCCCGGCCAGCGTACCCGGGTGCGGGCCATCGCGGAACCGGGGTTGCGGCCCGGCGATGAGGTGATGGTCGGACTGGCGGAAGGGGCGTTGCTGCGGGGCGCGTTGTTGGTCTATCTTTTGCCGTTAGCCCTGCTGCTGGCGGGCGCCTTGCTGGGACAGGCCGTATTCGCCGGCGCCGGCGAGGAGCCGGTGGTGGCGCTGGGCGTCGTGGGGCTGGGACTGGGATTCCTGGCGGTGCGCGTCTTGTCCCGGCGGCTCCGGCGCGACGCCCGGTTTCAACCGGTGGTTTTGCGCCGGGCCGATGCCGTGGAGTCCGGAAACCTGCTTGCCTCGTCCTGAATGACGCTATAATCCCCGCGCCTGAAAACAGGATCGCCAGCGCCCGCTTCGCCAGTCGTTGCGGGCGCTTTCCCATGTTCGCCGCGGGAATCCGGTGGCGGAGTCAGTCTGACCGGCGACCCAGTCGTCATGGAATTCATGGATCATATTCGCAATTTCTCAATCATCGCGCACATCGATCACGGCAAATCCACGCTCGCCGACCGATTCATTCAAATCTGCGGCGGGCTGAGCGAGCGGGAAATGGCCGAGCAGGTGCTCGATTCGATGGATCTGGAGCGGGAGCGCGGCATCACTATCAAAGCCCAGAGCGTGGCGCTGCGCTATCCGGCCCGCGATGGGCGAATTTACCAGTTCAACATGATCGATACCCCGGGGCATGTGGATTTCTCCTACGAGGTCTCCCGCTCGCTGGCCGCTTGTGAAGGCGCGTTGCTGGTCGTGGACGCCGCGCAAGGCGTCGAGGCGCAGAGCGTCGCCAACTGCTACACCGCCATCGAGCAGGGGCTCGAAGTGGTGCCGGTGCTGAACAAGATCGACCTGCCGGTGGCCGACCCGGCGCGGGTGGCGCGCGAGATCGGCGACATCATCGGACTCGACGCCAGTCATGCCCTGCACGTCAGCGCCAAGACCGGCTTGGGCGTGGATGAATTGCTGGAGGCTATCGTCGCGCAGATTCCCGCGCCGAAAGGCCAGCCGGACGGGCCGCTCAAGGCGCTGATCATCGACTCCTGGTTCGACAACTTCGTCGGGGTGATTTCGCTGGTGCGGGTGGTGGACGGCCGGATCGCGCCCAAGCAGAAAATCCAGGTGATGTCCACCGGCCGGGTTTTCCAGGTCGAGTCGGTCGGTATCTTTACCCCCAAGCGCGGCGAGCGCCCCGAGCTGAACGCCGGTGAAGTGGGATACGTCATCGCCGGGATCAAGGATATCGATGGGGCGCCGGTGGGCGATACGCTCACCGGGGCGGACCGGCCGGCGGTGGGGCCGCTGCCGGGCTTCCAGAAAATCCAGCCGCGAGTGTTCGCCGGGCTATTCCCGGTGGATTCGGACGCTTTCGGCAACCTGCGCGAGGCCCTGCAGAAGCTCCGGCTCAACGATGCCTCGCTGCACTTCGAACCGGAAACCTCGCAGGCCATGGGTTTCGGCTTTCGCTGCGGTTTTTTGGGCCTGTTGCACATGGAGATCGTTCAGGAGCGGTTGGAGCGAGAATACCGCATCGATCTGGTGACAACCGCGCCGACCGTGATTTATGAAGTGTTGACCACCCGCAATGAAGTCCTGAAGATCGACAACCCGGCCAAGCTCCCGCCGGCCAACGAAATCGCCGAGGTCCGCGAGCCGATCATCGTGGCGCATATTTTGACGCCGCAGGATTATCTGGGCGCGATCATCACGCTGTGTATCGAGAAGCGCGGGGTGCAACGGGATTTGCATTACGCCGGCGGTCAGGTGCAGCTGAGCTTCGAACTACCGCTGAGCGAAGTGGTGCTGGATTTCTTCGACCGGCTGAAATCGGTCAGCCGCGGTTTCGCCTCGTTCGAGTACAGTTTCGAGCGTTTCCAGGCCGCGCCGCTGGTCAAACTGGACGTGCTGATCAATGGCGAGCGCCTGGATGCGATGTCGGTCATCGTTCATCGCGAGCAGGCTCAGTACCGGGGTCGCGAACTGACGGTCAAGCTCAAGGAACGGATTCACCAGCAGATGTTCGAGGTGGCGATTCAGGCCGCCATCGGCAGTCAGATCATCGCCCGCACCACCGTCAAGGCGTTGCGCAAGAACGTGCTGGCCAAGTGCTACGGCGGCGATATCACGCGCAAGCGCAAGTTGTTGGAAAAACAGAAGGCCGGCAAGAAACGCATGAAGCAGGTCGGCAAGGTGGAAATCCCGCAGGAAGCCTTCCTGGCGGTGTTGCAGTCGGACAAGAACTCTTGAGACGCCATGCAAGTTCCGGTGTCTCGCTGGCCCTTGGATTTTACAACTCATGAATATTGATTTTGCCGCCGTGCTGGTGGTGCTGACCGTGGTGACCGGCGGAATCTGGCTATTGGATCTCCTGGTCCTGGCGCCACGGCGCGGCGCGGCCAAGCTGCCCTGGTACGTGGATCTGTCGAAATCGTTTTTCCCGGTGATTCTGGCGGTGCTGGTGCTGCGCTCCTTTGTCGTCGAACCGTTCAGGATTCCTTCGGAATCCATGTTGCCGACCCTGCTCAAGGGCGATTTCATTCTGGTCAACAAGTTTACCTACGGGTTGCGGCTGCCGGTGTCCAACACCCAAATCGTCGGTGGCAACCGGCCGGAGCGGGGCGATGTGGTGGTGTTCCGCTATCCGCCCGAGCCGGCCGTTGCCTATATCAAGCGGGTGATCGGTCTGCCCGGCGACCGTCTGGATTATCGCGACAAGCAGTTGTTCATCAACGGCCAGCCGGCCCCCCAGTCGCGGTTGCCCGACGATCCCGCCGAACCGGGCTACCGGCAGTTCGAAGAGCAGTTGCCCGGCGGCGAGCATCGCATTCAGGTCCTGGCCAACGGACGGTGGGGCGCGGCGGGACTCTGGTCCGATCTCCAACTGCGCCGTGAGCCGGATGGAACGGTCGGTTGGGCGTATCAGGTGCCGGCCGGACAGTATTTCGTCATGGGCGACAATCGCGATAACAGCAGCGACAGTCGAATCTGGGGGACGATGCCGGAGGAGAATTTGATCGGCAGGGCGTTTTTCATCTGGATGAATTGGGATTGCGTGACCTTCAGGGGCCAGTGCGGTCGGATCGGGAATCGCATTCAATAAAGCTTAAGCGGAGGACATGAGTGATGCGTGCAACACGATTGATGGAATCCGGACGGGGTGGACGGCAGCGCGGCATAACGGTGATCGGCATGTTGCTCTTGATCATCGTGCTCGCCTTCGCGGCCTTGGTCGCCATGAAGGTCATCCCGATGTACACGCAGTATTACACGGTCAAGTCGACCATCGAGAGCATCCGCAAGGAACCGCAAGTGACGCAAATGAGCGTCACGGACATCCATAACGCCATTCAAAAGCGCTTCGATATCGGCTATGTCGATAACGTCACGGCGCGGAATCTCAAGATCCGCCAGGATCGCGGTGGCCGGGTGCTCGATCTGGTGTACGAGGACGAACGGGAATTGTTCTATGGCCTGCATGTCGTGTTGAAGGTCAACGAAGCGATCCCGCTGAATCCGTGAGCGCGGCGATCGATCGGCTGTGCGCCGCCCTGGGTTATACCTTCCAGCGGGCGGAACGGCTGGAGGAGGCGCTCACCCACCGCAGCGCCTCGGCCCACAATAACGAGCGGCTGGAATTTCTGGGCGATGCGCTGTTGAATCTGGTGGTGGCCGAGGTTTTATACCGGCGCTATCCCCAAGCCAGCGAGGGTGAGTTGAGCCGGTTGCGGGCCAGCCTGGTCAAGGGCGAGACTCTGGGGCGCCTGGCCCGCGACCTGAAACTGGGGGAGAGCCTGCGGCTGGGTCCGGGCGAACTCAAGAGCGGCGGGTCCCGACGCGAATCGATTTTGGCGGACGCGCTGGAGGCGGTCATCGGCGCGGTCTATCTGGATGGCGGCTTGGCCGCCTGCCGCGACCTGATTCTGAACCTGTACCAGCAGAGCCTGGAAGGGCTGGCCAGCGCCGGTGAACTGAAGGACCCGAAAACCCGCTTGCAGGAGTATCTGCAAGCCCACCAGCGGCCCCTGCCGACGTATAGTGTGCTGGAAATTCACGGCGAGCCGCACGTCCAGAGTTTTACCGTGGAGTGCGCGGTCCCCGAGGCGCGCGCGGTCGCGGTGGGCGGCAGTCGCCGCAAGGCCGAACAGGAAGCCGCCCGTCAACTGCTGGAGCAAATCGCCCCATGACCGTTTCCACCCGCGCCGGCCATGTCGCTCTGCTGGGCCGGCCCAACGTCGGCAAGTCCACCTTGCTGAACCGGCTGATCGGCCAAAAGGTGAGCATCACCGCGCCCAAACCGCAGACCACCCGCCACGTCATCCTGGGGATTCAGACCTTGCCGGAGACGCAGATCGTCTATGTGGACACCCCAGGGTTGCACCGGCAGCGCCGGCGGGCGCTTAATCGCTATTTGAATCGGGCGGCGGCCAGCGTGCTGGGCTACGTGGAGGTGGTGGTGTTCCTGATCGAAGCGCTGCGCTGGACCGAGGAAGATCAGGATGTCTTGCGCCGCCTGGAAAGTTATTCGGGACCGGTGGTGCTGGCGGTCAACAAGGTCGACCGCGTCGCCGACAAGCCGCGCCTGTTGCCTTTTCTCCAGGAGCTGGCCGGTCGGCGGAGTTTCGCGGAAGTCGTCCCGCTGGCGGCCCTGACCGGCGATAACGTGGCGGCGCTGGAACAGGTCATCACCCGCCTGCTGCCGGTCGGCGAGTTCCTGTTTCCGGAAGATCAGATCACCACGATCAGCGAGCGCTTCCTGGCCGCCGAACTGATCCGCGAGAAGCTGACCCGGTTGCTGCGCGAGGAGCTGCCGTATGCCTTGACCGTGGAGATCGAGCGGTTCGTCGAGGAGGGACGGCTGGCGCGCATCCACGCGGTGATCTGGGTCGAGCGCGAATCCCAGAAAGGCATCGTGATCGGCGAAGGCGGCGCGACGCTGCGCGAGGTCGGGCGTCAGGCCCGCGAGGAGCTGGAACGCCTGCTCGACCGCCGGGTGTACCTGGAAACCTGGGTCAAGGTGCGCGAGGGCTGGTCGGACGACGAACGGGCGCTGCGCAGCCTGGGCTACGCCGACCCCTCCTCTTTTTGACCGACCCCGATTACCCGGTCTTCTCGCGCCATGCGCGTCCTGCTGCAATCCGCCTTTCTCCTCCATCGTCGTCCGTACCGCGACAGCAGTCTGTTGCTGGAGGCTTTCAGCCAGGAGCACGGGCGGTTGGGGCTGGTCGCGCGCGGCGCGGGTTCCTCCCGGTCGCGGCTGAAAGGGCTGCTACAGCCCTTCGCGCCGCTGTTGCTGTCCTGGACGGGCGCGGGCGAGCTGGCGACCCTGACCGGGGCCGAGGATGCGGGACGGCCGGCGCCCCTGCCGCCGCACCGGGTCTTGAGCGGGCTCTATGTGAATGAATTGCTGGTGCGCCTGCTGCCGCGTCTGGACCCGCATCCGGGGCTGTTCGCCGTTTATCGGGATCTGTTGGCGGAACTGGCTGTGGCGCCGGGCGAGGAGCCGCCGCTGCGGCGGTTCGAGAAGCGTCTGTTGGAGGACTTGGGCTACGGCTTGACCCTGGATCGCGAGTCGATCAGCGGTGCGCCCATCGTGGCCGAGGAACGGTATTGCTACGTACTGGATCGCGGACCGTTGGCGGCCGACCGAGCGGAAGTCGGCGTGCCGATTTCGGGCCGGGGCCTGCTGGCGCTGCGCGACGGGACGCTGACCGATCCGGCCGTGCTTGGGGAAGTGAAACGGCTGACCCGCGCCGCGCTGGCCGAGCAGTTGCGGGGCCGGGCGTTGAAGACCCGGGAACTGTATCGGATCAAGCGGGGAGCATAGCCAGAATTGCCGAGCGCAGTCGTTCCAGGTCGCCGTCGCCGCGGGACGCCAGCGGCCGTTCGGCGGCGGTTGGCGGCTGGACATGGCGTAACTGGCGCTCCAGCACGTCGACATCGGCTTCGGCGGCGTCGTCGCCGCGCTCCCGCCGCGCGGCGACCCGCTCCCGCAGGAGCGTCGGATCGGCGGCGCAGTAGAGCAGGATAAACGGTACGCCGTGGCGGGCGGCCAGGTCGCGGAACGGTTGCCGGTGGTCGCGTTTGAGAAAGGTCGCGTCCACCAACACCGCATGGCCGGCCGCCAGCAGTTGCCCGGCCAGTTCATGCAGGCGCTGGTAGGTCCGGGCGCTGGCGTCCGCCGTGTACAGACCCTGGCCGAGGCTCGAGCCGCTGTCGTCCAGCGGCCCCAAGCCGAACAACCGCTTGCGTTCCACGTCGGAGCGGATGCGGATGGCGCCTGGGAACACTTCCAGCAATTCCCGCGTCCGGCGCGATTTGCCGGAACCGGACACGCCGTGGGTGATCAACAGGAAAGGCGCCGGTTCGCGGGTGAGTTCCAGGGCCAGACGCAGGTAAGCCCGGCAGCGATCGGCGGCCGCGCCGCGGTCGGCCGCTGGAACATCGCTTTGCCGGGCCTGGATCGCGTTGATTTTGGCGCGCACCAGGGTCCGGTAGACCTGATAGTAGGAGAGCAGCGCCACGCCGGCGAAGTCGCCGCCGAACTCCAGATAGGTGTTGAGCGCCCGCTGGGCGAACCCGCCAGCGCCGCGAAAGCGCAAGTCCATGGTCAGAAAGGCCAGATCGTTGATGACGTCGATCCAGCGCAAATCGTCGTTGAATTCGATGCAATCGAAGACGGTGACTTGCCCATCGTCGGCCAGGATCATGTTGCCGAGATGCAGATCGCCGTGGCATTCGCGAATCCAGCCGCCGGCCTTGCGTTCCATCAATCGCGGACGCAGCCGATCGAAGGCGGCCAGGGTCCAGCGCTCCACGGCGTCCAGGGCGGCGCGGTCGGCGGGATCGGCCAGCAGCGGTCGGGTGTACGTGAAATTGTCCAGGATCGGTTGCTGGACCTGTTCCGGGGCGCCGAACGACGCGGCGGGATCGGCGCGGGCGATGGATCCGTGAAATTCGGCCAGCCGCCGGGCCAGCGCGTCCAGATGGTGAGGTTCCAGCCGACCGGCGGCCAGCAGGTGATCCAGCAGCGCCTCCTGGCTGAAGCGGCGCATCCGGACCGCGTATTCAATGACGGGGCCGATCGGGTCGCCCAGCGCCGGATGGTCGGGAGTCCCCCCGATCGGCACGCAGTCGAGGTAAAGATCCGGCGCCAGTCGGCCATTCAGGCGCAGTTCCTCTGCGCAATAGTATCTTCGCCGGTCCAGACTGGTAAAATCCAGAAAACCCAGATTCAGGGGCTTCTTGATCTTGTAAGCGTAGTCGCCGGCCAGCAGGACGTGGGAAATATGGGTTTGCAGGTGTTCGATGCGGGCCGCGGGATGAGGATAGCAGGCGGGCCGCAGCAACGCCGCGATCAGCGCGGTCTGGTCGAAAGCGCCATGATGGGATTGCACGCGCCGGACTCCGAATCGTGATCAGGAATGCGGTTAGGATAAGGTAGAATCACTCGGACGCGCCAAGTAAAAGGACGGGCGTGACCCTTCCCCACAGGAACAGGCATGGTCAGACGTAGAACATCCGGTCCCTCCAGGACTCAATCCAGACCCAAGGCGCGACCTAAACCGCGCTTGCGGGTGTTGCAGTCGTTTTTTTCGTTGCTGTTCTCGCTGGTGCTGGGCGGCGTGCTGCTGGCGGTGTTCGGACTGGGCGGCTACATGCTGTACCTGGACGCGGTCATTCGTGCGGAATTCAACCAGAAACGCTGGGCCATGCCGGCCAAAGTCTACGCCCGGCCGCTGGAACTGTTCGAGGGGATGCCGCTGAGCGCCGACGCCTTCGCGCAGGAACTGCGGATGCTGGGTTATCGCGACATGAACTGCCCGATCGAGAAGCCGCCCGCGCCCGCCGTCAGCGGCAAGCCTCCGGTCAAGCGCAAAGCGAAGCCGGCCGCGCCGGAGACCTGCGCGCCTCCCGCCGAGGGTGGGAATGCGCCCAGTCGTCCGGGTAGTTACGCGCGTCAGGGCGAGAATTTCGAGGTCGTGACCCGCGCTTTTGCATTCGGAGACGGCGTCGAGCCGGAACGCAAAGTTCGCCTGGCTTTTGCCGGCAACATCCTGGTCGATCTGGTGAGTACGGACAACCAGGAAGCGCCGGGCCTGTTGCGGCTGGATCCTCCCGAGATCGCCGGCATCTATCCCGCCCACTACGAGGACCGCGTCCTGCTCAAGAGTGGGGATCTGCCGCCGGTCCTGGTGGACACGCTGCTGGCGGTCGAGGATCGCTCGTTCTACGAACATCCGGGGATCAATCCCCGGGGCATCTTTCGCGCCCTGCTGGCCAATCTGCGGGCCGGACGGACGGTGCAGGGCGGCAGCACCGTGACCCAGCAGTTGGTGAAAAACCTGTTTCTGAGTAACGAGCGGACCTTCCAGCGCAAGTTCAACGAAATGCTGATGGCGATTCTGATCGACTCGCGCTACGGCAAGGACGAGATTTTGGAAGCCTACAGCAACGCGATTTACCTGGGGCAGGACGGCGGTCGGGCGATTCATGGCTTTGGACTGGCCAGCCAGTTTTATTTCAACAAGTCGCTGGAAGAATTGGACCTGCACCAGGTTGCCCTCCTGGTGGCGATCATCAAGGGACCTTCCCTGTACGACCCGCGCCGGCACCCGGATCGGGCTTTGGAGCGTCGCGTGCTGGTGTTGGACGTGATGGCCGAACAGAACCTGATCAGCGCCGAGGATGCCGCCATCGCCAAGCGGAAGCCGCTGGACGTGACGCCCAAGGCCGCCAGCGGCATCACCGCCTATCCGGCCTTTCTGGACCTGGTGCGGCGCCAGTTGCGGCAGTACTACAAGTCCGAGGATCTGGTTCTGGAGGGCTTGCGAATTTTCACCACCCTCGATCCGCGGGTCCAGGCGACCGCGGAGAATGCCCTGGTCAATAGCTTGCCGACGCTGGAAAAAAGCCAGCCCCGCGCCCGGCCGCTGCAGGGCGCCGCCGTCGTGGTCGATACCCAGACCAGCGAGGTGCTGGCGCTGGTCGGCGATCGCGAGCCCAAGACGATTGGATTCAACCGGGCGCTGGATGCGCGGCGTCAGGCCGGCTCGCTGCTCAAGCCCATGATTTATCTGACGGCGCTGGAACAGCCCAACCGCTATACCCTGACGACCCTGATCAATGACAGCCCGCTGGTTTACACGGCCGGTGGCCAGCGTTGGACTCCGACCAACTATGACAAGCGCTATCGGGGCCGGGTCACGCTCCGGGACGCCTTGGCCCGTTCCTACAACGTGCCGGCGGTGCGAGTGGGATTGGACGTGGATGTGATCAGCGTGGTGGAAACGCTGCGGCGACTGGGGCTCGAACGCGAGATGAAGCCTTATCCGTCCTTGCTGCTGGGGGCGTTGGATGTCTCACCCTTCGAGATCGCGCAGATTTACGAGACGATCGCCAGCGGCGGCTTCCGGATGCCGCTGCGCGCCATTCGTGAAGTCACCGACGCCAACGGCAGGCCCGTGCAAAATTATCCATTGGAAGTGGTGAAGGTCGTCGAGCCGGGACCCGCCTACCTCATCACTCATGCCATGCAGCAAGTGGTCAAGGCCGGCACCGCCAGCGCCATGCGGAGCAAACTGGCCCCCGATCTGAATATCGCGGGCAAAACCGGCACCACCAACGACTATCGGGATAGCTGGTTCGCCGGTTTCAGCGGCGATCGGCTGACCGTGGTCTGGCTGGGGCGCGACGACAACAAACCCACCGGCTTGAGCGGCTCCAGCGGGGCGTTGCGGGTCTGGATGGATCTGATGGCGGGCTTGAAGCTGGATCCCGTGGAAATTCCCGCGCCGGCCGATGTCGAGGAGGTTTGGGTGGATCCACGCAGTGGACTGCGGTTGAGTCAGAGTTGCCGGCGCGGTCAGTCGGTGCCATTCCTGGTCGGTTCCGGACCCCAAGGGTCGGCTTCTTGCGGTGGCGGCCAAGCGCGGCGCGCGGCGCCGCCCGAGCGCAGACCCGCCGAAGATGCCGAAATGAGCGGATTTTTCCGACGCCTGATGGACTGAGTGGTTTTACTCGCCGCTAATCGCCAATCGCCAATCGCCAATCGCCAATCGCCAATCGCTATTGGACTTTGTTATGGTTCGAGACTCCCGAGCGGGATCGCCAAATCCCCGGAGAAAATCGATGAATACGCTATTGAAACCCAGCTTGGGGTTGTTGACGCTGGTATGGATCATCACTGGTTGTACGACCCCGCCATTTTCGCGGCAACCTTATGGGCAACCGACCGCGCGGGCGCCCGTGGTGGATCGCAGCGTGCGCCGGCCGCCGACGGCGCCGCAACCACAAGCGGACGTGGGACGCTTGCCGGCGCCGGATCCACTCATGCCCCGGGAGTATGCCCAACCCTATTCGATGGCGCCGGATCCTTACGGGGCGCCGGCCTATCCCGATGCCTATGGCAGCGCGCCAGCGCGACCTTATGCGTCGCCGGAGCGGTATGAGCGGTACGAAGTCTATAGTCCGCCGGCCTATCCGCCAGGCGCCGCCAGTCCTCCTCCGCCCGCTGCTTACCGTAGCCCCGACTACCCGACCGATGGGTCGATGCCGGGCGCGTTGCCCGAACCGCAGCCGGTCATGCCGCGGACGCCGCGGGAAGTCCCACCACCCGCCGAGCCGCCACCGGCCCCCGTGGATTCGGCGGTCGCGCTGGCCCCACCGCCCGCGCCCGTCGAACCGGAGCCGGAGCCTGTTGTTAGCCCGCCCATCGCCCGTCCAGCGCCGCCGCCGCCCCCACCGGCTGACCTGCCGCCGGCGGAGATCACCCGTGAAGGGAACCAGGCGGTGGCGGCGCTGCTGGACAGCGCCGACCGGCACGTTAAGAGCAACCAGTTGCCCGAGGCCGGCGCCGCGCTGGAGCGGGCGCTGCGCATCGAACCGCGCAACGCGGGCATCTGGCATGATCTGGCCCAGATTCGCCTGCATCAGGGCGAGTATCAGCAGGCCGAATCCCTGGCCAGCAAGTCCAGCAATCTGGCGGGTGGTAATCGGGCTTTGCAAGCGCGCAACTGGCGGCTGATCGCCGTGGCCCGCAAGGCGACCGGCAATACCGCCGGCGCCGAGGAAGCCGAGGCCAGGGCCTCGCAATTCTCCAACTAAGGTCATCGCGGTCGCGGGGCGCTAGCGTGGACGCGACCGAGTTGCTGGGACCGGAGGGTCCGCTGGCCCGTCAAGTGCCGGGTTTCGCGCCGCGTCCGCAACAGCAGGCCATGGCGGCGGCGGTCGAGGCGATCCTGGAGGACGGTGGGACGTTGCTCGTCGAGGCCGGCACCGGCACCGGCAAGACCTTCGCCTATCTGGCGCCCGTGTTGCGATCCGGGGCGCGGGTCATCATCTCCACGGGCACCCGCCATCTGCAGGATCAGCTCTATCACCAGGATTTGCCGGTGGTGCGCCGGGCACTGAAGATTCCGGTACAGGTGGCGTTGCTGAAGGGCCGCGGCAACTATCTGTGTCTCTATCGGCTACATGCCACCGAGCAGGAAGGACGTCTGCCCGCGCGCGCGCAGATCGCCGAACTGCGCCGCATTCACCAGTGGGCCAAGCGAACCCGCAGCGGCGATATCGCCGAGATCTCCGACGTACCAGAATCTTCACCGCTCTGGCCGCGCGTCACCTCGACCGTGGATAACTGCCTGGGACAGGATTGTCCGAACTTTGCTGACTGTTTTTTCGTCAAGGCGCGGCGCGCGGCGCTGGCGGCGGAGGTGCTGGTCATCAACCATCATCTGTTCTGTGCCGATCTGGCGCTCAAGGAAACCGGCTTCGCCGAACTGCTGCCGGGGGTGGAAGCGGTCATTCTGGACGAGGCCCACCAGTTACCGGAGATCGCCACGCATTTCTTCGGCCGGTCGCTGAGCGGCCGACAATTGAGTGAGTTGGCGCGGGATACGATCGTGGAACAGGCGCGGGACGCGGCGGATTTTCCCGAGTTACGGCGGCGGGCCGAGGCGCTGGAGCCGACGGCATTGGCGCTGCGGCAGGCGCTCGGGGCGCCGGAGCGTCGGGCGCTGTGGCGGGAAATCGCCGATCAGCCGGCGGTGCGGGAGGCGGTCGGCCAGGCGACCGAGGCGCTGGAACGGTTGCGGGAGGCGCTCGCGGAGGCGGCGCAGCGCGGGAAAGGCTTGGAAAGCTGCGCCCGGCGCGCCGAGGATCTGGCGCAACGATTGACGGCGGTGACCGGCGAGGAGAACTCTTCCGACAACGCGCGCTGGTTCGAGACTCACGGACGGGGCTTTACCCTGAGTCTGACGCCGCTCGATATCGCGCCAACCTTCCGGGCGCGCTTGGCGGCGCGGTCCGGGGCGTGGATTTTTACCTCGGCGACCCTGGCGGTGGGGGAGAGTTTCGAGCACTTCGCGGCGCGGTTGGGGTTGGAGGATTACGCAGCGCTGCGGCTGGACAGTCCGTTCGATTTTGCCCGGCATACCTTGCTGTATCACCCGCCAGGCTTGCCCGATCCGGGTTCGCCCAGTTACACGACGGCGCTGCTGGACGCGGCGTTGCCGGTGCTGGAGGCGAGCCGGGGGCGGGCGTTTTTGCTGTTCACCAGCCATCGGGCCTTGCGCGAGGCGGAGGAACGGCTGGCGGGGCGTTTGGACTATCCACTGCTGGTGCAGGGCGCGGCGCCGAAAGCGGTGTTACTGCGGGAGTTTCGGGCCCTGGGCAATGCGGTGTTGCTGGGGACCGCCAGTTTCTGGGAAGGAGTGGACGTGCGCGGCGAAGCGCTGTCGTGCGTGATCATCGACCGGCTGCCGTTCGCCGCGCCCGGCGATCCCGTGTTGCAGGCGCGCATCGAGTCCCTGCGCCAGCGCGGCGACGATCCGTTTCTCCAGTACCAACTGCCCCAGGCGGTGATCGCGCTCAAGCAGGGCGTCGGTCGGTTGATCCGGGATGTGACGGATCGCGGGGTGCTGATGCTCTGCGATCCGCGGTTGCTGAGCAAGTTTTACGGGCGGGTGTTTCTGGACAGCCTGCCGCCGATGCCGCGAACGCGCAAGCTGGAGCGGATACAGGCGTTTTTCGCGGGATAGGGCGAGGCGCCGCTCGCCCGGCCCGCGCGCGAACGCACGGCAAATCGTGACGATAGATAGCGGTCCCCTGCCGGTTGTGGAAATTCTCCTTCTGTGCTTTTTTCAGGACGGCCAGGATAGGCTGAGGGGTTAAAACGAAAAATCCCTTCCCTGGATTCAGGAAAGGGATTCGCGTAAGCCAGCGGAGCAAGCCGTCACCGTCCGCTGATTACCCAGTAACCCGCGGAACGGCGTCTGGATCGGTTCAGTGCCCGCCGATCGCCCGGCGGACTTCCTCCAGCGAGTTCGGGTCGTCCAGGGTGGACAGATCGCCCGGATCGCGGCCTTCGGCCAGCGCCTGGATGGAACGCCGCAACAGCTTGCCGGAGCGGGTCTTCGGCAACGAGTTGACGAAGTGGACCCGGTGCGGCTTGGCCACCGCGCCCAGCAACTCCTGCACCTTGGCGATGACTTCTTTCTCCAGCCGCTCGGTGGCGCCCGGCTGGTCGAGTTGGCTCGGATCCTTCAACCGGCAGAAACCGACCGGTACTTGACCCTTGACTTTATCGGCCACCCCGATCACCGCCACCTCGGCCACGCCGGCATGACTCTGGATTGCTTCCTCGATCTCGCGGGTGCCCAGGCGATGACCCGCGACATTGATCACGTCGTCGGTGCGGCCCAGGATGAAGTAATAGCCATCCTCGTCGCAGACCGCCCAGTCCGAGGAGGTGTACAGCAGATCCTTGAAGCTGGAGAAGTAGCTCTTGACGAAGCGCTCGTCGTCACCCCAGACCGTGCTCAGGCAGCCCGGCGGCAGTGGCGGCTCGACCACCAACACGCCCTTCTCGCCGCGCGGCACTTCTTCGCCGGTGCCTTCGTTGATGACCCGGATGTTGTAGCCATACACCGGGAACCCCGGCGAGCCAAAGCGGTTCGGCTTGAGATCGACGCCCGGCAGGTAGGACAGCATCGGCCAGCCGGTCTCGGTCTGCCAGTAATGGTCGATGACCGGAATCTTCAGCGCGTCGGTGATCCAGCGCGAGGTCGGCTCGTCGAGCGGCTCGCCGGCCAGGAACAGGTAGCGCAGGCAGGACACGTCGTGCATCGTCATGTACTTCTGGTCCTGCCCCTTGAGGACGCGCACCGCCGTCGGCGACGAGAACATGGTCCGCACCTGGTACTCATTGACGATCTTCCACCAAATGCCGGGGTCCGGCCGGATCGGCAGACCTTCGTAGAAGATGGTCGGCGAGCCGTTGATCAGCGGCCCGTAGATGATGTAGGAATGCCCCACCACCCAACCGATATCGGAGGTGGCGAACATGGTCTCGCCGGGGTTGATGTGATAGAGGTGCTTCATGGTCGAGGCCAGCGCCACCGCGTAGCCGCCGACGTCGCGCTGCACGCCCTTGGGAATGCCGGTCGTGCCGGAGGTGTACAGGATGTAGCTCGGCTCGTTCGACTCCAGCCAGGTGATCGGGACCTCGGCGTCCATGTGCTGGGCGCGCAGCGTCGCATAATCCAGATCGCGGCCTTCCACCAGCTTCAGGTCTTTGTCCAGGCCCCGGTTGCAGATCACCACGCTTTGCGGCGGGAACTTGGCCAGGTTGCAGGACTCATCGACCAGGTGCTTGTAGGGGACCGCCTTGCCGCCGCGCATCCCGGCGTCGGACGTGACCATGACCTTGGGCCTGGCGTCGTCGATGCGCACCGCCAGGTTGTAGGCGGCGAACCCGCCGAACACCACCGAGTGAATGGCGCCGATCCGGGCGCAGGCCAGCACGGAGAACAGCGCCTCGGCGATCATCGGCATGTAGATGATGACGCGGTCGCCCTTGCCCACGCCCAGCGATTGCAGCACGGCGGCGAAGCGGTTCACTTCGCGGTGCAGCTCGGCGTAGGTATAAATGACGGTCTCGTCG
>JAWOHQ010000444.1:0-13559 GCA_046485105.1 Candidatus Competibacteraceae bacterium
ATCGGCTCGCGGCCCTCGCACCGCGCCCAAGGTGATCGCTCCAAATATTCGGTGCGGGCGATCCCGTGGATGTTCGGCTGGGGCTTGGCCCGGCATACCCTGCCGGGCTGGTACGGCATCGGCGGCGCGCTAGCGGCCTGGCGCGGCGATGACCCCGAGCGGTTGGCGCTGCTGCAAAAACTGTATCGGGAATGGCCGTTCTTCCATGCCCTGCTCGACAATAGCCAGATGTCGCTGAGCAAGGCCGACCCGGACATCGCCCGCGAATACGCCCGGCTGTGCGATGACGCCGGAATCGGGGATGCGATTTACGCGCGGTTCCATGAGGAATACGAAAAGACCCGTCAGGAAATCCTGACGGTGGCGCGGGTCGCGACGCTGTTGGAGGAAAATCCGACGCTGGCCAAATCCTTGGAACGGCGCAGTCCCTATCTGGACCCGCTCAACCACCTCCAAGTCACGCTGCTGCGCCGCTACCGGCAGGCCGCGCGGGACCACGGCGCGGACTCGACCGAGGCGGCGCTATGGCTGGGACCACTATTGCGCTCGATCAACGCCCTGGCGGCGGGACTGCGGAATACCGGCTGAACCGCGCGCCGCGCGACCCCGCCGATTCCACACTCCCGAAAGGGCAAAAATCGTTCATACTCCATGCAACAACCAATCCATCCATAATCGCAGAGCCAGCCCGAGCGACGTGACGCCATGAACGACGCAACGAACGACGCGACCGACCTCGAGTCCTCCCTTGACGGGGCGATTGGCTTTTTTCAGAAACTGCGCCGAAAACTGGGAACGCTGGAACAGGACGCCAGCATCCAGCACGACCGATTGCACGCCATCGCCGCTTCGATCGCTAATCTCGAACGGGAGCGCCAGATCGACCATCAGACCTTCGCCGCGCTCGCCGGCCATCTGGATGCCCAAACCGCGCAACTGACCGAACTGCAAACCGATGGCCGCCTGTTGGGCGAGCAACTCGACACGGTCGAGGCCATGGTCGCCTGTTCCCAACAACATCAGGAACAACTGCGGCAACAGTTTGCGACCCTGGTCAGCGAGTTGCAGACGCAAAAGACCGATCTCCGCCAGGAACTGGAATCGACTCTGGAACAAAGGACGGCTCCAGCGGAGCGAGTCGCTGCATTGGAAACCCAACTGGCCCAGCAGATGGAGGATCTGCGGAATTTACTGGCTTCCGTTCAGACCCTGAACCAGGACGCGCGGAGCATCCGCGACCACGCGTCCGGATACGAATCCCGCATCGACCAGCACCACGGCCAGATCGAACGGTTGGAAACCGCGGTACGGGCGGGTCAGGAACAACTGGGCCAGTTCAGCAGCATCGCGGAAACCCAGTACCAACACCTGCACCGGCTCGAAAGCGCACTGGGCGCCATCGACCAGAACGTCCGGAGCTTTGGAGAGGTGGTGGATGGCCTGAAAACCACGGTCGACCGGCACGACCCTGCGCTGGATACCCTCCGCCAAGTCGTCGAGAGCCACGAAACCGCACGGCGCCAATGGCGCGAACAGCAGGTCCGACTGGACGGATTCGCCGCCGCCCTGGACGCTCGCCAGCAGGAGTCCCACACTCTCCAACAAGGCCTTACCTTACTGCGGGACGAATTTGAAGCGCAGAGCCAAACCCTGAACGAAGCCAGCCAAACCCGGCAGGATTTGCAAAGGCAGCAGGATCGCCTGAAGCATCTGGAGACCCTGATCGGCAAAGTGTCGGCGGACACCAACTCCACGCGCCAGATTCTCAATATTTTGCAGAGTGATCTCATCACCCAAAGCGAGACTCTGCGAGAACTCGACGAGCATTGGCAAGCCGTTCTGACGACCTACCAGCCCCCGACCCACCTACCTGAAACTCCAGCGGCCGAGGCGCCCGCCACAACCACCGCGCCAGTCACCCTCGATCGCGTGCGGGAAGTCCACGTGGGCGCGGCCACTCCCGACCTCGATCCCCTCCGCGACGCCCTCGCTGCCCAAGCCGAAGCGCTGCGCGAACTGCGAGAGACCGCGCAACCACGTTTAGCCACGCTGACCCAGCTTCTCGAACACCAGCAAACCGAAATTCGGGAAACCACCGCCACGATTGAGGAACTCCAGCAGGGATTCAAGGAACTCCGGCAGGCGCTAACCCGGTTGGACTCGACCATCGAGCAACAACAACAGCGCATCGAGGCTGACCATCAACAGGAACTGGAACTCCAGCGGGATCTGGCGGCCCTGCAACATACCCTGACCGCGCTGGAAGAACGCCTCAGCGGCCAGGCGCAAGCGTTCAGCGGCAATTTCGAGCGGTTCCGCGGCCTGAGCGGTGCTGTTGGCAACCTGCAACAACAGCTCACCGCGCTGGAATCCGTACCACGGCGGCTGAACGCTCTCGAAGAAGACCTAACCGGGCGGGAACAGAGCATCGCCCAACTGCACGACGCGGTGCGTCAACTCCAGAAAGATTCCCAACAACTTGGCAAGGCGTCCCAACCCATCGATTCCGGCGCGCTCGCCGGGGATCTTGAAATCCGCCTGAACGAGCAGCACCAACAATTCACCCACCTAAACGAGGCGATCAACGCCATTCGGACCGACGCCAAGGCCACGCAGGAGAAGGTCATCACCATGGCCGCCAACGTCGTGAAACGGCTTTACGAGCTTCAGAACCGGTTGGCCGTGACCGAGACCGCGCATGCGGAACGCCTGCATGAAGCCGAACAAAAGGTGATTCAACTTCAGGCAACGCTCGAAATTCTGGAACCCCAGCGCCGGCCCCGGCGCTGGTTCAGCATGCCTACCCTGTTCCCTCACCTCATGCTCACCGTGGGTGCCTCATTCCTGGGGGTTCTGGGCACGGTGATCTGGATCACCATCTGAACCGACCGAGCGCCGTGGTTCATGCGCGCGTCTAGCGATAAGCGGTGATGCGCACCTCGCTGTTCCAGTCGCCAAAAAACGGTCTGCCCACCGTTTGCAAGAGCAATGTCCGGTCTTTTGGCATCGGTAGCCAGACGTTGTCGGAATTGTAGGCCCAGCTCTGCTGCGAACCGCCGACGGCATACAGATAGAACGCCGCTTCACGGCCGTCGGCCAACCGGGTCGCAACCCGAAAACGGCGCGGCCCGCCCTCGACGTAGCTCGTAGCCACTTGGGCGTAGACCAGGATTTCCCGGGCCGTGTCCGGAATGGCGGCTGGAATCGGGTACGTCAACAAGTCATCGCGGCCGCTGGGCAACGTTCCCAATAATACATCCACGGTCCGATACAGCACTGGGGTCGGTTCTTCCACCGTGCGCCGTAATTCCGCCACGCTTCCCTGCGTATCCTTCAGCGCGCGCGCGATTCCGGCCAGCGCTTGATCGTGCGTCACGCCTCGCTGCTGTTGATTCTCCCAGAGCACGGCGACCGACTGCTCCAGACGCTCCAGTCGGGTATCCAGAACCGTCAGCCTGGCTTCCACCACGACGGGATCCAGCCGCGTATCGGGGGCGGGCGCGGTACAACCCAAACACAGGGCCACGCTCAACGCCGACCCCCGCCCAATTCGTTGTAACTTCATGTCGGCACCCCATTCACCTCAGGAGATTTTGCCATCCAACCCACAAACCTTCGTCGCCCCCGCAAGAGCGTTAGAATGGATTATATTCACTGAGTCCACACTCACGCCATTGAGGAACCGCGGCATGCACGAACTCGATCTCCCCCGACAGACCCCGTTCGGCGCGGATTTCAGCGGCGCCGAATTCGCCGATAACCCGGAACCACGTTGTCCCTGCGTGCTGCTGCTGGACAATTCCTGGTCCATGAATGGCGATCCGATCGCCGAACTCAATCAGGGACTGGCCACTTTCAAGGAGGAACTGCTGGCCGACAGCCTGGCCGCCAAGCGGGTCGAGATCGCCATCGTCACTTTTGGCCCGGTCGAAGTCGTCAACGACTTCGAGACCGCCGAACATTTTCGGCCGCCCCACCTGACCGCGGGCAAGGATACCCCCATGGGTTCGGCCATCGCCCGGGGACTGGAGTTGCTCGACCAGCGCAAGATGCAGTACCGGGAACACGGCATCCCCTTCTTTCGACCCTGGGTGTTCCTGATCACCGACGGCAGCCCCACCGACGACTGGCGGGCCGCCGCCGCCGCGGTACGGGCCGGCGAGGAGAGCCGGGCCTTCGCCTTTTTCGCGGTCGGGGTCGAAGGAGCCAACCTGGATATTCTGCAACGAATCTCCACTCGCCAGCCGTTACGGTTGAAAGGACTGCGGTTCCGCGAACTGTTCCAGTGGCTGTCCAATTCGATGCGCTCGGTGTCGCGTTCGGTCCCGGGCGCGGAGACGCCGCTCGCCAATCCCGCCATTCCCGGCGGTTGGGCCTCGGTATGAAGGGTGACGCGGCCATTTAGCAGCGCCGGCCGAAACTGGTCGGGGCAGTCATTGCGGCGGACGTCGCGTGTCAAAGCTGTATAGCGGGGTCGGCCACCCCCTCGAACTGGGTAAGAGACTCGGGCGCGGCGGGGAAGGCGCGGTCCATGAAATCGCCGGTCGGCCCGGTTTCGCCGCCAAGGTCTATCATCAGCCGGTCGAGACCTATCAGGCCCTCAAGCTGGAAAGCATGGCCCGGCAGTCCCACCCCGGTCTCCTGGAAATCGCCGCCTGGCCGGTGGACGTCCTGCGGGTCCGCCCGGAGGGTCCGATCCAGGGGTTTGTCATGCCCAAGGTCAACGGCTACCGGGAAATCCACAGTCTCTACGGCCCCGCGCACCGCAAGAAGACCTTCCCGCAAGCCGACTGGTCGTTTCTGGTCCACGCCGCCCGCAATCTGGCCAGCGCCTTCGAGGCGATTCACGCCCGCGGTCATGTCATCGGTGATGTCAACCCCGGCAACGTGGTGGTTTCGACCCAGGCGCTGGTCAAGCTGATCGACTGCGATTCCTTCCAGATCGACGCCGGCGATCGACGGTTCCCCTGCGATGTCGGCGTCCCCCAGTTCACCGCGCCGGAATTGCAGGGCCAATCCTTTCACGGGCTGCGCCGCACCCCGGATCACGATACCTTCGGTTTGGCCCTGCTCTGTTTCCATCTGCTGTTCATGGGTCGCCACCCCTTCGCCGGGCGTTACCGGGGCCGGGACGACATGCCGATCGAGCGCGCCATTCGAGAGTACCGTTTCGCCTTCGGCCGGCACGCCGCCACCCGAAAGATGGAGCCGCCGCCGCACACCTTGCCGTTCGCCGCCCTGCCCGCCTCGATCGCCGATCTGTTCGAGCGAGCCTTTGCCCCACCCAGTCTGACGCATGGCCGCCCCACCGCCCGGGACTGGCGGCGCGCCTTGGAACGGCTCGGCGCCGAGTTGCGAGTCTGCGGCCAGAACCGCGCGCATCAATATCCACGGCTCCTGACGGACTGTCCGTGGTGCGCGCTGGAACGAGCCAGCGGGACCGCGTTTTTTTCCCCACCCGAGCGTTCCCGGTCGGGCGAACCCGGCGCCGGCGCCGGGTTCGATCTGGACCGAATCTGGAACCAGATTCTGGCCATCACGCCGCCCGGTGAGGAGCCCGCGCCGGCGCCGGCGCCAAGCGCCATCATCGTCCCGACTCCGCTCCCGGATGCCCTGCGCCTCGCCCAGCGGCATAACTGGATCAAGGCGGCCATCATCGCCAGCGCGGCAGCGACGGCGACCGGCATCCACTGGCCACTGGGATGGTTGTGGCTGCCGCTGGCCGCCGTGGCCTGGTCGCTGCTCCGGGACCCCGCGGCGCGCCGCGAATGGCAACGCCGCCGGCTGGCGTTGCTCGCCGCCCGCCGGGAACGGCTGGAACCGCGCGCCGCCTGGCCGCCGAACGCGACCCAACACCCATTCACGGCCAAACGACAAGCCCTGCAAGCCCGGTACAACCGCTACCGGGCACTCTCGGAGGAACTCGAACGGGAGTTGCGCCGGCTGGAAACCCACTTGCGCCAGATCCAGTTGCGAGCGTTTCTGGAAAGCCAGTTCATCGACACCGCCCAGATTCCCGGCATTTATACCACCGATCAAATGGCGCTGGCTTCCTACGGGATTGAAACCGCCGCCGACGTCAGCTCCGAGGCGCTGCGCACAGTGCCCGGTTTCGGCCAGCGGCTCGGCCGCTCACGCAGGGCGGCGCTCTTGGCCTGGCGCCAGGAACTGGAACGCCGCTTCGATTTCGACCCCCGGCAAGGCGTCGATCCCACCGCCATCGCCAGCTTGCGGCGACGCTACGCCCAGGAGCGATCGCGGATCGAGCAGGAATTGCTGGCAGGTCCCGACGAACTGGCTAAAATCAAAGGAGTCATTCTCCAGCAACGCACCCAGCTTGAGGCTATCCTGATCCGCCAAAACCTGCGGGAAGCGCAGGCCGAGGCCGATCTGCGGGTGTTCCGCCCGAACCTCGACATCCTTCGACGATGGCGCCGTTGGCTTTAGACAGGCAGATAAAGTCATTCAGAGTATAAACATGGGCAGACGCAACGAGCATACGCGCGAGGAACTCCGGGAAATCGCGTTGCAAGCCGCCGAACAACTGGTCGCCGCCCATGGGCTAGCCGGGCTGAGCACCCGCAAAGTGGTCGGCCGCATCGGTTACACGGTCGGCAGCCTATACCTGATTTTCCGCAATCTGGATGATCTGATCGCCCAAATGAACGAACGAACCCTGGACGTCCTGCAGGAACGGTTGCGGTGCGCCGCCGGTGGCCGACCACCCGCCGCCGCCATCCGGGCGCTGGCCCAAGCCTACATCGCTTTCGCGCTCGCCGAAACCCACCGCTGGCTGGCGCTCTACCAGCACCGGATGCCGGAAGGCCAGTCGGTGCCGGAATCCTTCGCCGCCAAGGTGGAACTGATGTTCGAGCTGGTGCAGCGGGAACTGGCGCTGCTCGGTCCCCGGCGCCCGCCAGCGGACAACGCCCTAGCCGCCCGGGCGTTGTGGAGCGGGGTTCACGGCATTTGCATTCTCGGCCTCGATCGAAAGTTGGAAGCCGTCGGCGGCCGTTCGATCCAGGAGGTGACCGACTCTCTGTTGGATCACTATCTGGCCGGTTTCATCCAAGCCCCCGATTCCACCCCGCCTTCTCCCCGCCAGGCCATTGCCACATGACACCATTCTCCCATATCGCCCCCATCGCCAGCCTGACCGTCTCCATCCTGCTGATCGCCGCCTGCTCGCCGGCGCCTTCGGCAACGCCGCCGGCGAGCAGGCCGGTCAAGTCCATGGTCGCGGTCGCCGAACCGCTCGACCACACGGCCCAATACGCAGGCGACGTGCGCGCTCGCTATGAAATCCCACTGGCGTTCCGGGTCGGCGGCAAAATCACCGATCGATCGGTCGAGGTCGGCCAGCAGGTGCAAGCCGATCAGGTGCTGATGCAACTCGACCCGGGCGATCTGGCCCTGAACGAACAGGCGCTGCGCGCGCAACTGGCCGCCGCCCGCGCCGACCGCGATCAGGCTCAGGCCGACCTGAACCGCGCCCAAGCGCTGCTCGACCGCAAACTGATTAGCCGCAGTGATTTCGACGCCCGGCGCAGCGCGCGCGACGCCGCCCAAGCCCGGTTCGAACAAGCCGAGTCCCAACTCTCGGGCGGGGCCCGCCAAACCGCCTATACCCAGTTGCAAAGCGACCAGGCCGGGGTCGTCACCGCCGTGCGGGCCGAGGTTGGGCAAGTGGTGATCGCCGGCCAGCCGATGATCAGCCTGGCCTTGCCCGGCGACAAGGAAGTCGCCATCAGCGTGCCGGAAAACCGCCACGCCGAACTGCAAGCCGGCCAGTCCGTCCAGATTGCCCTGTGGGCGGTCCCTGACCGGACCTATCAAGGCCGGGTGCGGGAAATCGCGCCGCTGGCCGATCCGCTGACCCGCACCTATGCGGTCAAGGTCACCCTGATCGATCCCGACGATGCGGTGCAACTGGGCATGACCGCCATCGTCCTGGCCAACCGGCGGCTGGCGGAAGCGGCCATCCGCCTGCCCTTGACCGCGATTCTCGAACACGAGGGTCGACCAGCGGTGTGGGTGGTGGATCCGGAATCCATGACGGTCGACCGCCGCCCGGTCCAACTCGGCGATTTTCATGAAAATCAGGTCGCGGTCGCCAGCGGTCTCGCACCAGGCCAGCGAGTGGTCACCGCCGGTGTTCACAAGCTCTATCCGAACCAACCGGTCCGCTTGCTGGACGACAGACCATGACCGCGTCGAGCCGATCCGCCTGGATGCTCGACCCGCCGCGCCCGGTCCGGTTCGGGTCGCCGGAATAGGCATCACCTTGAACGGCGCTCCCGGGCTCGGACGGGCAACCCCAGCATGATCACCCGCTTTTCGCCCCCCCGCGCCGCATGAAATCCCTAGCGCCGCTGGCCGCCGATCTGCGCGGCGGTCTGGTCGCGACCGCCGTGGTGTTGCCGCAGGCCATCGCGTTTGGCGTGACCGTGTTCGCGCCCTATCTGGGCACGGCGGCGGGCGCGCTGGCCGGACTGGTCAGCGCCATCGGCCTGTTGCTGGTCTCCGGCGCCGCCGGCGGCACGATCGGTCTGATCAGCGGCCCGTCCGGAGCCGCCCTGGTGCTCTTGATGGGCACGGCGGCCGGACTCGCCGCCGCCGGCGTCGCACCCGCCAACATTGCCACGGCGTTGTTCGTCGTCACCGTGCTAGCCGGCTTGTTCCAGTTGCTGATCGCCCTCGCCGGCGGCGGCCGGCTGATGAAATTTGTACCCTATCCGGTCATCGCCGGGCTGGCTACCGGCATCGGTCTGCTGTTGATCAACTCGCAACTCCGACCCGCGCTCGGGATTGGGTATGCCGGAGCCTGGAGCCAATGGCACGGGTTACCGGTGGTGGTGGCGGTGGCCGCCTTCGTCATCGCTCGCCATGCCTCGCGCATCCCGCCGTATTTGCCCGGTCCCATCGCCGGACTGATCGGCGGAACGCTGCTGTTTCAAATTCTCGTTCACGGATTCGCCCCGCCGACCGTGCCTGCCGCCTGGGTGGTCGGCGCCCTGCCGGCTCTCAGCGAATTCCGCCCCACCTTCGCCGAACCCATCGCCTGGGCGAGCCTGCCGTGGCCGCTGCTCCTGCAAGCCGCGTTCGCCCTGGCGGTACTGGTTTCCCTGAATACGCTGTTGACCGCGGTCCTGGCCGATACCGCCACCGGCCACCGCCACAACGCCCGCCGCGAACTGCTGGCCCAGAGCGTCGGTCAGATCGCCGTCGGTCTGGCCGGGGGCATGGCCGGTTCGGCAAGCGTGGGCGGCACGGTCACCGCCACCCGGGCCGGCGCCCGGCGCTGGGCCGCGCTGACCGCCGGGGGCATTCTACCGCTCCTGTTGCTATTCGCCGGCCCAGTCGGCCAATGGCTGCCGACCAGCGCCCTGGCCGGAATCATCGCGGCCTCGGCGCTAAACCTGCTGGAAAAGGATATCGTGGCCTGGGCCCGGCGCGGCCGCACCCGGCGGGACGCGGCGGTCGCCTTGCTGGTGGCCGGCATCGCCATCGGCTACGACCTGATGTTCGCGGTGCTGGTCGGATTGGCCATCGCGATCCTGCTCTTTATCCACGAGCAGAGTCGGGTCCCGGTCATCCACCGCCGCTTGACCCTCACCGAACGGCCCTCGGTGCGGCAACGGCCCACCGATCAGGCCGAGTTGCTGGCCCGTAACGGTGACCGGGTCGTGCTGTACGAGCTGCGCGGCAACCTGTTTTTCGCCAAGGCCGACCAATTGTTCGAGGAGATGCTGCCGGATCTCGACCGGCCGGTCTGGATCATCCTGCATCTGCGCCGGGTGATCCGGATCGATCTGAGCGGCGTGCGGTTATTGCAACAAGGGGCGGCGCGCCTGACCGCGCACGGCGGCGAGTTGCTGTTTTGCGAAGTCCACGCCGATCTGGGACTGGGTCATTCGGTCGAGCAGACCCTGCGCCGAATCAGCCTCAGCCCCCAAAACCTGAATGTCAAAACCTTCCCCAGCACCGATCAGGCCCTGGAGTATGCCGAGAACGCTCTGTTGGACGCGCTGGGGTATGCGCCGACCCTGTTAGAACAGCGGATGCCGCTGGCGGCGCTGGATTTATGCCGCGACATGCAGCCGGCGGACGTCGCCGCGCTCGCCGAGGTCCTCCGGCCGCGCACCCTGGCCCGGGGCGAGCGGCTGTTCGCGGCCGGCGATTCCGGCACCGAACTGTATCTGGTCATGCGGGGTCGGGTGGACATTCGCCTGCCGGTCACCACGGATCGCCACAAGCGGCTGGCCATTCACGGGCCCGGCACCGTGTTCGGGGAGTTGGCCTTTCTCGATCCCGGTCCGCGCGCCGCCGAGGCGGTGGCGACCAAACCCTGCGAACTCCTGGTGTTGAACCGGGCCGACTTCAATCAGTTGCAAGAGGCGCGCCCGGAAGCCGCCATCGCCCTGCTGTTGGCGCTCGGCCGGTTGCAAAGTCGCGCTCTGCGCTGGAGCGCCAAGGAAATCCAGCGGCTGATTCAGTGGTAAGGGGCAGGGTTGGCCAACCGCTCGGAAGCGGTTTCCAGGGCCAGGATCGCGGTCCACTGCGCTGCGGTCACCGGCAGCACCGACAGGCGGTTACCCCGGCGCAGCAGCGGAAAATCGCCCAACGCCTCGGCGTGACGCTTCAACTCGGCCAGAGTGACTTCCCGGCGCAACCGCCGCACCAGCCGCACGTCCACCCGATACCAGCGGGGATGGGCGGGCGTACTGGCGGGATCGTGATAGCGGCTGGCGGGATCGAACGCGGTCTCGTCCGGATAGCCGGCTCGAACCACCTCGACGAGGCCGACGATGGCCGGATGCGCCGTGCCGGAATGATAGAAAAACGCCTGATCGCCCAAGCGCATGTCGTCCCTTAGATAATTGCGCGCCTGATAGTTGCGCACCCCTTCCCAGGGGGTGGTCTGGTTCGGCGCGGCTTCCAGATCGGCGATGCCGAACGCCGTCGGTTCCGATTTCAGCAGCCAGTAACCCATATTTTTAGCTCCCCTCCCTGACACCGGGTCCTGAAAAATCATACAACGCGGCTTCGGTCAACACCGCGTCCAAGGGCACATCCCAGGGTTGCCGGATCAGTTCGGCGACTTTTTGGAATTCGTAGGCCAGTCCCAGCAGCCGAGGGCGATGACCACCCTGTGGTTGTTCGCGCAAAAAGGCGAAGCTGCGGTCGTAAAAACCACCTCCCATCCCTAACCGGATACCGGTCGAGTCGAAGGCCACCAAAGGGGCCAAGACCAAATCCAGTTGCGACGGACACAGAAACGCCGCTGGCGCGACCTCGGGCTCGAGAATCTGGAATCGGTTGCGGCGTAACGGGGCGCCAGGCTGATAAGGGGCGAAAGAAAGCAACGATCCTTCCGCCAGCACTGGCAAATAGACCTGTCGATTGGCGGCCCAGACCCGTTCCAACGCGGGCGTGGGGTCCAGTTCGCCATCGCAGGCCCAGTAGCCGGCAATCCGCGTCGCACCGGCGAACATCGGCCATGTAACAAGTCGTCGGGCAACGGCCAGCGCGGCTTGTTGCCGCTCGTCGGCCGACAGGGCGCGGCGCAAGGACCGTATTTGCGAGCGGAGTGGCGATGGAGGCATGGATCGCAAGACAGAAAAAAGACGACGTATGCCGCCGCCACACCCTTCACACGAAGGAAGGGGCGCTCTCCGCCTGTGCCGTCTCGGACCTTTGCCCTTGAACCGTGAGGCTCAAGTGGGGAGCGGAGCGGCGTATCAGGCTTCCCGCTACGAGGCGGACTTGCACACTTACGCCGACGACCGCACACCCTGGGTAAGATTAACTAGGATCAAGGGGTTACCCGGCCCACTACTCGAACACCGCAGAGAGCGCCCGAACTGTAAACTCATGTTGGCAAAAACATTATACCTCAACCGGCGCGGTTTTGCTAAGCACTTCATCCACGATCTCCAATGCATCTCGCACCTGCCGGTTGACGGCCGCATCGGCCTCGGCCCTCTGGCGCTGCAACCGCAGTAATTCGTGGCTGAGATTCAGCGCGGTCATCACCGCGATCGCTTCCAAATTCAGGGGCTTGCCGCTCCGATCACGGACTTCCCGCATCCGCCGATCGAGATGGTCGGCCGCCTCCAACAACTCCTCCTGCTCGGCGGTCGAACACGCAAAACGGTACTCATAGCCCGCCAGTCGGACGGTAACGCTGATCATTTCATCATCGCTCATGAGGTCTGCTCCAGGCTCCTCAAGCGCACGATCATGGCCTCGATGCGGGCGCGTGATTGCTCGTTTTTCTCGAACAGCGCATCGCGTTCGGCTCGCAACTCGGCCAATTCCTCGCTTAGGGCCTGATTATTCCGAGCCAGGCGTTCGCAGATCCGAGCCAGTCGTTCCACTCGCTCGGTAAGAATGACCATCCCCGTCTGAGGCGTCTCAAGGTTCTCGGGAAAGGCTTCGAAGTCGGAAGCCTCGGCCGACGCATCACCTCTATCGGACGCGTCATCTTTTGTGTGTTCGAAGGTATCGTTTTTCATAAACGATACTATAGAGCGGCCATTCCAGTCGGGTCAATTTCCACGGTCATTATCGAAGTCTGATCGGAGGGTGTTAGGATTCCCCGGTCAATGCCCCTGTTGCGCTGGAGCCCATCGCATGTCCACCACCCACTTGGCCGTTTTCGAGCATCTGTCCCGGATGCTCGCGCCTCTCGACCCGGCGGAACTGCATGGATTATTGTGCGGTCTGTTATGCGCCGATCCCCACTTGGACCGTGACCGGTGGCTACGCCATGCCGGCGAACTGCTGGACGAAGGCGCCGAACTGACCGAAGTCGCCCGCGAGCTGCTGTTGAAGTTGCTCGAATACGGCGCCGCGCAACTGAATACCGAGGATGGGATGATCACGCCGCTGCTGCCCGACGACGCGACGCCGCTGGAGCAACGCACCGCCGCGCTCGGCGCCTGGTGCCAGGGTTTGTTATACGGTTTGGGCTTGGGCCAAGTAGATCAGCGCGGCCGGTTGGCCGAAGACAGCCAGGAATTTCTGCGCGACGCGGTGGAGATCGCCAAGGTCGGCCTCGAGACCGCCGAAGCCGGCGAAATGGATGAAACCGCCTATGCCGAAGTAATCGAATACCTGCGGGTCGGGCTACTGTTGATCCAGCACGACCTGCACCAAGCCCCCGCTTCCCCCGTCGCGCACCCGCCCTCCATCCGGGACTCCTAAGCCATGCTCGCCCGCACCATCCCCGCCGCCGTCTTCGCCCGCCGCCGCCGCACGCTGATGGAGCGGATGGGTCCAGATTCAATCGCCCTGCTGCCCGCCGCGCCGTCCATGCCTCGCAATCGCGACGTGCATTACCCCTACCGTCAGGACAGTGATTTTTATTACCTGACCGGTTTCCCGGAACCGGAAGCCATCGCCGTGCTCGTGCCCGGTGGCGAGCCGGAATTTCTGCTGTTTTGCCGCGAACGCGATCCGCAGATGGAAATTTGGCACGGTCGCCGGGCCGGTCCCCAGGGGGCGAGGGAGCGTTACGGCGCGGACAACGCCCATCCCATCGCCGAGATCGACCA
>JAWOHQ010000473.1:0-10943 GCA_046485105.1 Candidatus Competibacteraceae bacterium
GGTGTTCTGGATGTTGTCGTCGCTGTTGGGCGCTTTGCCGTTCATGCTGTCCGATCATCCGCACATGCGGTTCGTGGACGCGGTGTTCGAGACCGTTTCCGGTCTGACCACCACCGGCGCATCCGTGCTTTCCGGGCTCGATGCGATGCCCAAGGCGATTCTGTACTACCGGGCGCAACTGCATTTCCTGGGCGGGATCGGGATCGTGGTGCTGGCGGTGGCGCTGTTGCCGATGCTGGGGATCGGCGGCATGCAGCTTTACCGGGCTTCGACGCCGGGACCGATGAAGGACGAGAAGCTGACGCCCCGGATCACCGAGACCGCCAAGAACCTGTGGTACATCTACGTCGGGCTGAATGTGGCGTGTTTTCTGGCGTACTGGGCGGCGGGGATGAGCCCGTTCGACGCCATTTGTTACAGCTTCACCACCATCGCGCTGGGCGGTCTCGCCCCCCACGACGCCAGCATCGGCCATTTCCAAAATCCGCTGTTCGAGTGGATCACGATTTTTTTTATGTTAGTGGCGATGGTCAATTTCGCCTTGTACTTTCTGGCCTGGCGTTCGCGCAGCCTCAAGGCGGTGTTCCGTGACGCCGAATTCCGGTTTTGCATGAAAGTGGTGGGGGGGATTGTCGCGGTCGCCTGCCTGCATCTGTATCTGGACGGTGCATCGTGGTGGGATGCGGTCCATTTGGGTGCATTCCAGGGCGTTTCGATCATTACCGGTACTGGTCTGACGACGGCGGGCTATCCCGCCCACGAGATCTGGCCGGCTTTCGTGCCCTTGTTGCTGTTGCTAAGCAGTTTTTTCGGCGGGTGCGTCGGATCGACCTGCGGCGGCATCAAGGCCATCCGCTTCCTGCTGCTGTACAAACAGAGCGTGCGCGAGGCCCGGATGCTGATCCGGCCGTCCGCCCAGATCGCGGTCAAGCTGGGCGATCATCCGGTTCCGGATCGGGTGATGCAGGCGGTGTGGGCCTTCTATTTTCTGTACATCTTCAGCTACTGCGTCTTCTCGCTGGCCTTGACGGCGACCGGGGTGGATCTGGTGACATCGTTCGGCACGGTGGCGGCCTGCCTGAACAACATGGGAGTCGGTTTGGGCGCGACGGCCGGTGGATTCGGGGGGTTGAACGATACCGCCACCTGGCTGATGTCGCTGGCGATGCTGATCGGACGACTGGAAGTGTTCCCGCTGCTATTGCTGTTTCTGCCGGATTTTTGGAGATGAGGCGAAAGCCCGCGCGACCAATTATCCGACGGGGTTTCCAGACTGGAAACCCGCCCGCGCCGATTGTCCCGGCCGCAGGTTTATCCGTTCGGACAGAACCGGTAACCGATGCCGGTTTCGGTGAGAAAATGCTGCGGTCGCGTCGGGTCGGCTTCGAGTTTCTGGCGCAGGTGACCCATGTAGATGCGCAGATAGTGAGCGTGCTCCACGTAGGCTGGTCCCCAGACTTCCCGCAGCAGTTGGCGGTGCGTCAATACCTTGTCGGACTGGGTCACCAGCGTCGCCAGCAATCGAAACTCAATCGGCGTGAGATGAACCGGCTGGCCAGCGCGCGATACTCGCCGGTGTTCCAAATCCACGCTCGCCTCGCCAAAGTGGATGACGGTGGCGCCGACCGTATCGCGGGCGGAGCGCCGGCATACCGCCCGCACCCGCGCGTGCAATTCCGCGACCCCAAACGGCTTGGTCAGATAATCGTCAGCGCCGGCGTCCAGCGCCTCAACCTTGTCGTATTCCTCGAATCGGGCCGACAACACCAGTACGGGCGTACTGCTCCAGGACCGCAGGTCGCGGATGAAGAC
The DNA here is from genome assembly GCA_046485105.1 of Candidatus Competibacteraceae bacterium. GTDB lineage: Bacteria > Pseudomonadota > Gammaproteobacteria > Competibacterales > Competibacteraceae > REEE01. The sequence continues at coordinate 1,813 of JAWOHQ010000473.1, forward strand.
CACGCCGTCCCCGTCCGGTAGCCCCAAATCGAGTATGACCAGATCCGGCTTGCGCGTGCCGGCTTCGATCAGGCCGCGCTGCAAGGTCCCGGCTTCGTGGACTCGATGACCTTCCGTCTCCAGCGCGGCGCGCACGAAGCGGCGGATGGCCTGTTCGTCCTCGACGATCAAAATGGTCAGCGGCATTTCGGATGAGACGTTCATGGAGGTTCCGGAGTGTCCCCGGCGTCTTCAAGTGGCGGCGACGGTTCCAGCGGCAGCGTAAACACGAAACTGGCGCCGCCGGCGGCGCGAGTGGCGGCTTGAATTTGCCCGCCGTGGGCCTCGACGATCACCCGGCAGATCGCCAATCCCAGGCCGACCCCAGGCACCGCCGATTCCGCCTGACCCCGGGTGAATTTCTCGAACAGAGCCTGTTCCCGACCGGCCGGCAGGCCCGGCCCCTCGTCCCAGACCTCGACGCTCAGGCGGTCGGTGGCGGCGCTGGCGGTGACGCCGATCGCGGTATCCGCCGGCGTGTACTTGGTGGCGTTTTCCAACAGGTTGACCAGCACCCGCTCGATCAGCACCGCGTCGCAGTTGACCAGCGGAAGTTCGGGATCGAGCGCCAGCCGCAAGGGATGGTCGCGCAAGGGCGGTTCGAGCATCCGCACGGCCGAGCCGACCAGTTCCTCCAGCGATTGCCAGTCCTTGCGCAAGCGCACCCTGCCGGCCTGCAACCTGGCCATGTCCAGGAGGTTATCGGCCAGTAGCGCCATGCGCACGGCCTGCTCGCGGATCGCCGTCAGCGATTCCTGGTGGGGGGATTGTTCGGCGACCAATTCCAATGCCAGCGTTTCCGCCAGTCCGATCAGCGCGGTCAGCGGCGTGCGCAGATCGTGCGACAGCGCCGCCAGCAGGGAATTGCGCTGCCGCTCCGCTTCCATCTTGACCAGCGTATCGCGGGCGACTACGTCGAAATGGACTCGCTCCAAGGCGATGGCGATCAACGCGGCGAAGGTATCCAGCAACCGGCGCTGCTCCGGGATCAGCAACAACCGCCGCTGTTCGGGCGCCACGGCCAGCACCCCGCGGGTGCGCAGTGGGGCTTTGAGCGGCAGGTACAACAACGAGGCGGCGGGCAGGGTGTCAGTGCCGAGGCCGGCCGGATCGTTGCGGTCGAAACACCACTGTGCGATGGCGAGATCCACTTTCGGCTTGCCCGGCCGCACCGGCGGCGGCTGCAACCGCTCATCGTCGTTCGGCAGCAACAGGCGCGCCTTAACCCGGAAACTGGCCTCGACGCAACGTTCGCTGATTTCAATCACCTGCTTGCCAGCCAGCGCCCCAGACAGTTCGCGCGACATTTCGTAGAGGTGGCGCGCGCGCTCCTCGCGAGCGCGGGCTACCCGTGCCTGATAGCGGAATCGGGCGGTGAGTTGGCCGATGATCAGGCCGACCGCCAGCATCACCGCGAAAGTGATCAAGTATTGCCAGTCATCGACGGTGAGCGAGAATCGCGGCGACACGAATAGAACATCGAACGTCACCACGTTGACCACCGCCGCCAGTACCGCCGGACCGCGCCCGTATCGCACCGCCACGCCGACCACCGCCAGCAAAAACAGCATGACGATGTTGGCTGAGTCAAAATGGGGCAGCAGCGGGGTGGCCGCCAGCGCGGTGCCCAGACAGACCAGGAACGTCGCGCCATAGCGTTTCGCCACGGCGGACAGTTCGGTTCGCTCTTCGTCTACGGCCGCGGCGGTGGGGTGGAGGGAACGCTGGGGCGCGTCATCCCGCGCCAGCGCCAACAGGTCGAGATCCGGCGCCAGCCGGGCCAGGCGTTCGGGGAGGACCCGCCGGAACCAAGGCCAGCGGCCCGGTCGGCCACGACCGACCACCACTCGGCCCAAGCCATGTTGGCGCGCATATTCGACGATGGCCGGGGCGATATCGGCGGCAGCCTTGGTGGCGGTTTGCGCGCCGAGATCCTGAGCCAGCTTGAGCGTATCCAGGATCGCCCGGCGATGGGACTCCGACAGGCGTTGCAGGGCCGGCGTTTCCACGTACAGGGCGTGCCATTCACAGTCCAACTTGTTGGCCAGTCGGCTGGCGGCGCGCACCCGCGCGTCGGTCCCGGCGCCGGGACCGACGCAGACCAACAGCGCCTCGCGGAGGGGTGGCGGTATGCTACCGTCCCGCTGCTGGTAGCTCTGCATCTCATCGTCCACCCGGTCGGCGGTGCGCCGCAGCGCCAGTTCGCGCAGGGCGATCAGGTTACCCTTGCGGAAGAAGTTCTGAATGGCGCGCTCGGCCTGATCCGGCAGGTAGACCTTGCCTTCCTTGAGTCGCTGTAGCAGTTCGTCGGGCGGGAGATCGACCAGCACCACCTCGTCGGCTTGGTCGAAAACCCGGTCGGTGACCGTCTCCCAGACCCGGATGCCGGTGATGCCGCCGACCACGTCGTTAAGGCTCTCTAAATGCTGGACGTTGACCGTGGTGTAGACGTCGATGCCGGCGTCGAGCAGCTCTTCGACATCCTGCCAGCGCTTCGGGTGCCGGCAACCGGGGGCGTTGCTGTGCGCCAGTTCGTCGACCAGGATCAGCGCTGGCCGTCGCGCCAGGGCGCCGTCGAGATCGAACTCCCGGAGCACCCGATCCCGATGGGGAATTTCCTTGAGCGGCAGTGGTTCGAGACCCTCCAGCAATACGGCGGTTTCCTGGCGGCCATGGGTCTCGACGATACCGACGACCAGATCCAGTCCTTGCTCGCGTAACTGACGGGCGGCCAGCAGCATGGCATAGGTTTTACCGACCCCCGCCGAAGCACCGAAAAAGATCTTCAGCTTGCCGCGGCGGGCGCGCGCCTCTTCCTGCTTGAGGCGTTCGAGCAACTGGTCGGGGTTCGGGCGACTATCGGTGGGTTTATCGTTCAAGGCAAAACCCCTTTTTTAGGAGGTTTCCGCCAAATTCTGAACAGGATCTTAAACCGGTCCCACCAGGTCAGCCGCGGGTTCGCCAAGGCTTCCAGGAAATCCGAGAGTATCTTGGAATGGGCGACCGCATAGTTGACGAGCAGAATGCTGGGAATGAGCACCACTAAAAAAATCAACAGTTTGACCCAAGCTGGATTGCTGGTCTCATCGAAGAGGTTCATCCCCAGGAAACCGGTCGCGACGGTCGCGATCAGCCCCAGCGTGGTCACCACGGTCAGCCGCACCACGGTATTGGCCTGCCGTCGCAGACTGTCGCTGTCCAAATATTGATTCATTTCCTTAACTGATGTACTGACATCCTGATAAATCCGGTCGGTATTGAGATGGCCGGTCAGCAGCCGGAACAAATCCCGGACCTGAGCCTGATTGGAAACTTCGTGGAACCAGTAGCGTTCGGTGAAACGCAGGAACGTGGCCATGATCCGGCGGATTTCCCGCTTGAAGGCTCTGACCGAATCAGGGTCGCGGATGTCGAGCTGGCTGATCGCCGCAACCAACCATTCCGAGAACAGCATCAGGGCCGCCTTCTGGAAGTGGGCGATCAGGTTGACCAGGAAATACTGGTGACGGAACTGGCCCAGCAGACCGGTTTCCGAGTCGACAAAGAAGGGTTCGCTGGCCTTGCCGACCACCACGAAGGCGTGGCCGCAGCACAGGTAGCGACTGGACAGCGCCGGGTTGGCCGGGTCCCAGAACTTGTCGTAACAGTAGTGCTGCTCGAAATGCGTCAGCTCCGCCGTGGAGTACGGGAGCGTGTCGGAAGGTCCCGCCTTGGTGATCAGCGCCAGGCGGGCGAAGTCGCCCCGCGTCAGGGCCTGCGGATCGCTGAAGCTGAGGTAGGCCAGCAGCGGCATGCGGTGGTATTCGATCTGCCGGAAGCGCATGACCCCCTCGCGGTCGGAGCGGTACAGGGCCAACGGTCGCAGTAAATACTCCCAATGGGCGGAGATGTTGGGGGAGCGGTGCTGGCAGGTGAACTGGAGGTACTTATCCCGGTTCTCGTAGTCGGACACCGCCAGTGTTTCGCCCGTCGCTGACAGCCACTCCACCCGGTACGGACATTGTCCGCCCTGGCCGTTGGGCTCCCAGAACCCCGGATAGGCCCGCCCGACCTTGAACAGGACGTCCTCGACCAGCAACAGCGGGAGGTCGTTGGCGAAGAATTCCACCACCAGGATGATGATGTCGATGTCGTAGAAGAAATAGAGATCGACATGGGCGATCTGAAACAGCAGCGGCGGTGTTTGCTGGTCGAGCACGACCCGCATCTGGGCGATATCACAGCGGCGGAGTACCCGGATCGGGGATTTGCCGTAGCCAGTCGGACCTTCGCGGCCCGTACCCTCGCCCTCGCCATACAGGAAACGCTGCACGTAAGGCAGAAAGGTGATGAATTCCTTGTAATGCCGTTCCTGGAAATTCTTGGGATCGCCGAATTCGTCCACGACTTCCCGCCAGGGGCAGCCTTCTCCCAATGCCTCCAGCAGTTCCCAGTATTTCGAGATGTGTGTTCCTTCCGCCTGGCCCGGCATCACCCGCAACGGCCACAGCAGAATTTGGCGAAAGTGCCGGACGAGCGGCAAGGCAGGTAATGCCGAGACACTGGCAGTGCCAGTTGCCGCTCCTTGGGCGGGTTCGATCAGCGCGTTCATGGGTGTTTTTCGGACGGTAACTGGTCGAGGGCGAGATTGAGGTCGAGCACGTTGACGCGCGGTTCGCCGAAAATTCCCCACCAGCGATCCTCGGTCTGTTGGATTACCAGGTTTCGCACGATTTCGGGCGCCAGTCCACGCGCCCGCGCAACGCGCGCCGCCTGATAATCGGCCGCGGCCAGGCTGATGTGGGGATCGAGTCCGCTGGCCGAAGCGGTGACCAGATCGACGGGAAGCGGCGCGGTGTTGCCCGGATCGGCGTCGCGCAGCGCTTTGACGCGGGATTCTACCGCTTCTTTCAGGGCGGGGTTGAGGGGGCCGAGATTGGAGCCGCCGGAAGCCCCCGCATTGTACGGATAAGGCCCGGTAGCCGACGGCCGGCCCCAGAAGTATTTCGGGTCGGTGAAATTTTGGCCGATCAGTCGGGAGCCGATCGGCTGGCCGTCGCGCTCGATCAGACTGCCGGCGGCTTGCGCCGGAAACAAGGCTTGCCCGATCCCCGTCACCAGCAGCGGATAGATCAGGCCGGTGATGATGGAAAGTAGAATGAAAAGCGTCACGGCGGGACGAAGGAGGGTTTTCATGGGGTGTTGCTCCGGTAAGTTTTTCATGCCCAACCCGCGAACGCGATCAGCAGATCGATCAGCTTGATGCCGATGAACGGGACGACCATACCGCCCAGACCGTAGATCAGCAGGTTGCGCCGCAACAGCACTGCCGCGCCGAGCGGCCGGTATTTGACGCCTTTCAGCGCCAGCGGGATGAGGAAGATGATGATCAGAGCATTGAAAATTACCGCCGACAGAATCGCCGAGGTCGGACTGGCGAGGCCCATGATGTTGAGCGCGGCGAGTTGCGGATAGGTGGTGACGAAAGCCGCCGGGACGATGGCGAAATACTTGGCGATGTCGTTGGCGATGCTGAAAGTCGTAAGCGAACCCCGCGTCATCAGCATCTGCTTGCCGGTCTCGACGATCTCGATCAGCTTGGTCGGATTGGAGTCCAAATCCACCATGTTGCCGGCTTCCTTGGCGGCTTGGGTGCCGGTATTCATGGCGACCGCCACGTCGGCCTGCGCCAGTGCCGGCGCGTCGTTGGTGCCGTCGCCGGTCATGGCCACCAGCCGGCCCTCGGCCTGATGCTGGCGGATCAACGCCAGCTTCGCTTCCGGCGTCGCTTCGGCGAGAAAATCGTCCACCCCAGCCTCGGCGGCGATGGCGGCGGCGGTCAGCCGGTTGTCGCCGGTGATCATCACCGTCTTGATGCCCATGCGGCGCAGTTCGGCGAAGCGCTCCTTGATCCCGCCCTTGACGATGTCCTTGAGCTCGATGACGCCGAGCACTCTGGCGCCGTCGGCGACCACCAGCGGGGTGCTGCCCCGGCTGGCCACCTCGCTCACGGTGTGGGTGACCGGCTGTGGAAAATGGCCGCCGAGCGCTTCGACGTGCTGGCGAATCGCGTCCGCTGAACCCTTGCGAATCTGCCGTACCGCCCTCACCCCCAGCCCCTCTCCCGAAGGGCGAGGGGAGTGCGGCAGATCCACCCCGCTCATCCGGGTTTGCGCCGAGAAGTGAATGAAGGTCGCGCCGAGGGCGTGGATGTCCCGCTCGCGCAGGTTGAAGCGTTGCTTGGCGAGCACGACGATGCTGCGCCCCTCCGGTGTTTCATCGGCCAGGGACGCGAGCTGCGCGGCATCGGCCAGGGCGTGTTCCGTCACGCCAGCGGCGGGCAGAAACGCCGCCGCCTGCCGATTGCCGAGGGTGATGGTGCCGGTTTTGTCGAGCAGCAGCACGTCCACGTCGCCCGCCGCCTCCACCGCGCGGCCCGAGGTGGCGATGACGTTCGCTTGCATCATCCGACTCATGCCGGCCACGCCGATGGCCGACAGCAATCCGGCGATGGTGGTTGGAATGAGGCAGACCAGCAGGGCGACGAGGACGGTAATCGAGACCGGGGAACCCGCTCGCGCCATCTCCACGCTGAAGAGGGAAAACGGCAGTAAAGTGACCGTCACGCTCAGGAAGATGATCGTTAGCGCCACCAGCAGGATGGTGAGCGCGATCTCGTTGGGAGTCTTTTGACGTCTGGCGCCTTCCACCATCGCGATCATGCGGTCGAGGAACGCTTCGCCGGGATTGACCGACACTCGCACCACGAGCCAGTCGGACAGCACGGTGGTGCCGCCGGTGACGGCGCTGAAGTCGCCGCCGGATTCCCGGATGACCGGGGCGGATTCGCCGGTGATGGCACTCTCGTTGACCGAGGCGACGCCCTCGATCACTTCGCCGTCGGCCGGGATCATGTCGCCAGCCTCCACCAGCACCACATCGCCGCGCCGCAATTCAGTGCCGGACAGTAATTCCATGGAAGCACCGTAGCGCGGTTCCCGCAGTTTCTTGGCCACAACGGTCTTCTTGGCGCCGCGCAAGGACGCCGCCTGGGCTTTGCTGCGGCCTTCGGCCAGCGCTTCGGCGAAATTGGCGAACAGCACCGTGAACCACAGCCACAGAGCGACGGCGAGAATGAAGCCGGCGGGGGCCTCGCCTTGGCCACCGAGAGCCTGCGCCCACAGCACCGTGGTCAGGATGCTGCCGACGTAGACCACGAACATCACCGGGTTGCGCCATTGCAGCCGTGGGTCCAGCTTTTTGCAGGCATCGACGATGGCGGGTCGCACCAGCGTCGGGTCGAACAGAGCAAGAGTTTTGCGCGACATGGATGTCTTCCTTATTCGTCTCTACTGTTCGTTCAATGGCCGGCCCATAACATGAAATGCTCGACTACTGGTCCCAAGGCCAAGGCTGGGATGTAGTTGAGCAGGCCGACCAGCAGCACCGTGCCGATGAGCAGAGTAACAAACAGGGGGCCGTGGGTCGGCAGGGTGCCCGAGGTCACGGCGATGCGATTCTTCGCCGCCAGCGAGCCCGCCATGGCCAGCACCGGAATGAGGACGCCGAAGCGGCCCAGCGCCATGGCGATACCCAGCATCAGGTTGCTGAACAGCGTGTCAGCGTCGAAGCCAGCGAAGGCGCTGCCGTTGTTGTTGCCCGCCGAACTGAAGGCGTACAGCACTTCTGTAAAGCCGCGCGGCCCCGGATTGAGGATGCCTTCTCGACCCCCGACGGTCATCACGGCGATGGCGGTCCCACCGAGCACGAGGAGCGGCGTCACCAGAATCGCGATGGCCACCATCTTCATCTCATAGGCTTCGATTTTCTTGCCCAGGTATTCGGGCGTGCGGCCGATCATCAGACCGGCGATGAAAACGGCCATGATGGCGAACACCAACATGCCGTAGAGCCCGGAGCCGACGCCGCCGTAAACCACCTCGCCCAACTGCATCAGGGCCATCGGCACCATCCCACCCAGTGGGGTGTAGGAATCATGCATGGAGTTGACCGAGCCGTTGGAGGCCGCGGTGGTGGCCACCGCCCACAGGGTGGAGGTAGCGATGCCGAAACGGGTTTCCTTGCCCTCCATGTTGCCGCCGGATTGCAAGGCGCTGGCGTTCTGATCGACACCGGTGACGGTCAGCAGAGGATTGCCCTGCTGTTCGAAAGTCATGGTCGCGACCGCAGCGCCCGCAAAAATGACCGTCATCGCCGCTAACACCGCCCAGCCTTGGCGGGCGTCTCCGACCATGTGGCCGAAGGTGTAGCAAAGAGCCGCCGGGATCAGCAGGATCGCCAGCAACTCGAAGAAGTTGGAAAGTGGCGTTGGGTTTTCGTAGGGATGGGCCGAGTTGACGCCGAAGAAACCGCCGCCGTTGGTTCCGAGTTGCTTGATGGCGATCTGCGAGGCGGCCGGCCCCATCGGCAGGGTCTGGGTCTGGATCGTGATCGGCTCCATAATCGGCTGACCGCGGGCGTCCTTGGCGACCTCGCCGGCGGCGTCCAGGCTGGGTTGCTCGTAGGTGGTGACCTCCACGGTGGCGACGGTCTGGTAGGCGTTAAAATTCTGCACGACCCCCTGACTCACCAGAAAAACCGCCAGGATGAGGGACAGCGGCAACAGGACGTAGAGCGTGACGCGGGTCAGATCCACCCAGGCGTTGCCGATGGACTGGGTCGAACTGCGGGCGAAACCGCGAGTCATGGCGATGACGACGGCGATGCCAGCGGCGGCCGAAATAAAGTTTTGCACGGCCAGGCCGAGCATCTGGGTGAGATAGCTCATGGCCGTTTCGCCGCTGTAGCCCTGCCAGTTGGTGTTGGTGACGAAGCTGATGGCGGTGTTGAAGGAGGAATCCGGGCTGACGTTGCCCAACTGTTGAGGATTGAGCGGCAGCCAGAACTGGAGGCGTTGCAAGCCATAGACGACGAGCAAGCCGATGAAGCTGAATAGCAGGAGGGCCAGCGCGTAGTGCCGCCAGCCCATCTCTTCGTCCGGGCGGACGCCACAGAGGCGGTAGATCACTGCTTCAATGGGACCACCGAGACGGAGCGCCAGGATGGGGCGACCCTCCATCACCGCCGCGATGTAAAGGCCGAGTGGTTTGACG
>JAWOHQ010000005.1:0-5422 GCA_046485105.1 Candidatus Competibacteraceae bacterium
GCGGGCGGCTGGAACATGTAAGGGCAAGGACAATTTGCGGGGCGCATTATAAAAGCTGGATTGAAGGGTAGGGTGGATCAGCGTAGCGCATCCACCTTTTAAGCTTTAAGTTTTAATTGCAGGATCAGTGGGTTGGGGTTGGATGCCGTCGGGTTCCAATGGGTTCGGACTGGAAGGGATGCACATCTATATAGTGTAGCCAGGCACCCGTAGGGGCGGTTCGCGAACCGCCCCTACTACCGGGCTATTCATAATATATAGTGTAGCCAGCCCGGCGGCACCCGTCAGCGATTTCCACGCGCGGCTGGGGTCAGGTCGGGTCTTTGGCCGCACCGGCGGCGCGGGCCTGCTCCGGGACGGCGCCGCCCGAGGAACCCCGAGCGCGTTGGTTCCCCAGGACCGGCTACCCTATTCGACCATGAGCCACGACGACGCTTCGTACAAGACCCTGTTCTCGGCCCCGGAAGTGGTGCGGGACCTGATCCTGGGTTTCGTGCCGGACCCGTGGCTGCACGGCTTGGACTACCGCACCCTGGAGCGGGTGTCGGGCAGCTACGTCACCGACGACCTGCGCGGTTGATCGACGAGCACCGCTACGACCTCGCCGAGCGGGCGGCGATGCAGAACCTGGTGGCGGCGGCGATCCGCTTCGAGCGCCCGGACCGCGCGGCGGCGCTCGTGGCCTTGATCGACGTGCTGAATCAATGGTTGGAGGGCCACCCCGAACTCAAGCGGATTTTCGCGCTGTGGATTCGGGCGATGGTGGTGCGGCACAGCCGGAATCGCCTGGTGTTGCCGAAGGTTCGCGACTTGCAGGAGCTGAAAATGACTCTCACTGATCGGTTCGATACTTGGGCTCGCGAGTACGAGCGGAAGGGCATCGAAAAGGGCGAGGCCCTGTTGTTGCAGCGGCAGTTGGTGCGGCGGTTCGGCCCGCTGCCGAGCGGCGTGGTGACCCAACTGGGCTCCGCGACCACGGCCCAGCTCGAGCGCTGGGGCGACCGGGTGCTGGACGCCGCCACGCTGGACGAGGTCTTCCGTCCCTGAGCGACTGTCCGGCGGGATTCTCCTCAGTGGTGTGCCTGGGCGGCTCACAACGGGGGGTTTCCGCGATGGATTCCCTGAATCCGGGCCTGGCGCGAGGATCTGGGGTTGCCGGACGCCGAAGTGGCCGCAAGGATTCACCGGTCGCCAGCCGCCTTCGCCGAACTGGAAGCCCCGGACGCCCAGCTCGGCCCATCCATCCTCCGCCCGATCACCGCGGCTCTGGGATGGTCCCTCGAACAACTCGATTTCTGAAGGAACCGCCCGCTCGTGCCGCGGCCGTTGCCTCAGTCCGGCCAGTAATCCTCAGCCAGCGTTTGCTCGACGGTGAAGGGGCAGACTACGGGAAACGCGGTTTCTTCCAAAGGCGTTTCCTGGGTAGCCCTTAACACCGCATACCGATACGCCGTGGCCTGACTGGCTGCGAGATGCGGCTGCAAGCTGGGATTCTCCGCCAAGTGTTCGCGGAGGCGGAGGCGTTGTTCCTTGATCGTCGCGCGCCAGCTTTTGCCGCGCCGCTCCGGCTGATAGCGCCACTTGAGCAAATGGGCTAATAACACCGCCAAGCGGTTGACCAATTCCTGCCGTTCGCTCCGGCCCATGCTCTCCAGCTCCTCAGCCACATGCTCCAGATCGACTTCCGCCAGTCGCCCCTGGCGGATTAGCGCGGCGTTCTTCAAAGTCCAGGCATACAGATCGTGCTCGTACAGCTCTGTGACCGTTTTCATGTTTCCTCTCCTCATCGATCGCCGGGATCGCCGGCTCCAGCGGTTCAGGATCAGCCCCCAGCACCCTCGGTTGCGGTTTTAGGGGCGAATTGGGCATCCAGGTACGCCCCCAGCACGTATCGATGTCGCTTTCCCAACCGGGCGCGTCGATCCCCGCCTCCTCCAGCCACCGGTGCGTCGCCGCATTCTCAAACCGCTGGTCCGACGCCAGATACTCCAAAAAAACCGGCAACGTCCCCGCCGCCCGGCGGGTCTCCGCGGCCATGAACCGGCTCGCCAGATGCAATATTCCGAACCCCGTAGCCCGGATGCAGGCCGTCAGGCCGAAATCCGGGGGTTTCCTGGATTTCGCTCCGTTCCATCCAGGCTACATACACACCTACACACCTGTTGGAGTTGCTACTTGGACGACAAAACCGTCCGACCTTGCGCCTTGATCGCTGACAGATCGGCCATGCCAACCCGTCCAGCTTGAACATCGGCCATCCCCTGGGCGATATCCGCCTTCAGTGTGGCGAGACTGGCCGCCTGTACGGCTTGGTAAGCTTCAAACAGGCGCAATGCTTCACGAATCACCTCACTAGCGGACCCATATAAACCTGACGCCACATGTTCACGCACCCGCTGCTCCAGTTCGGCAGGCAGAGATACATTAAGAGACATGATGACCTCCTGTGAATGTCAAACTTTGCCAGTCTATGCCCTGCTTGCTGGAAAGTGACTAGAATTGCGCGAGATGCTCCGGCTTTATGATCTTTCAAACTCCCGGCTGATACCGCCCCGGCGCGATGATCCCATCCGGATCCAACGCCGCCTTCAACCGCCCCACCGTCGCCCAGAACAGGGTCGCGCTGGTCACCACGCGCCAGTTGTACCTCCTGTTCGAACACCAATCCTACCTGGACCCCGCCCTGCCCGTGCAACTACTCGGCGAGACCTGGGCCGGCTGTATCTGAAACAAGCGCTGCGCACCCCGATTCTCCCGCTGGTCCTCTACCACGGAACCCGACCACCGCGCCGGCCGCGCCCTGCTGGGTGCTGAGCCAGGTCTTTTTCCAGTTCCACCCGCCAGGAGGTGTCGCTGAACACATCGGTCAGGGTCAAGCCAAACAGGCGATGCCAGTCATCCAGGCGATCCAGGGTCATGAGCGGTCTCGGTAGGCCGGCCCGCGGCGCGGGAGCGACCGCGAAAGGACACGGATTGGGGGATTTCTAAGTTTTAATGATGAAAGACCGATTATATAGCGCCCCTAAACGAGTTGTGGAATCGCCATTTCGAACCACCCCGGCGCTGTGCGCCACCCCTCCTTGTCCGAGGAGGGGAAACCATACCCGGTTAATTTCTGAAAGATCATGAGCACCCGCAGGGTCAGGATCGCCGCCGCCACGGTTGACCGCATTCGGTTTTAAGGCCAGCGCGAAGGCGAAACCGATCTGTTACGGCGGCAACTGGAATATAAATTCGGTCCGCTGCCCCGGCGGGTTCAACAACGCCTGGCCGAAGCCGATGAGGCGGCCTTGCGCGCCTGGGGCCTGCGGCTGCTGACCGCCAACACCCTGGAGGAGGTCTTTCCCAAAGCATCCCGGCGCCAACCGTCGACGTGAGTTCAGGACGTCGCGGGCTCCGGCGGCGGGATGCGGAACCAGGCCACGTACGGGGCCAGTTGGCACTGTCGCCCACACGTTGTTGAGAGTTCCTGTTTCATAACCCCAACAGGCTGATGGAAATTGGTCAAAATGAGGATTGCTGGCTGTTGACCGCCGTCACCCCAAGATTCTGATGCCATGGTAAAGTATTGGTTGTTCGACACTGAAGGGGACGCCATACCATGTTGCAAATTGAACCCCAGACCCTGGTCGGCACCTGGCGACGGTTCGGAATCTCCGGACCCGTTTATGAAATCCTCGCCCGAGGGGAAAAACTGCCGACCGGGGACGAGACCCTGCGGGTGCGGGTGGTGGAAACGGGCGAAGAACTGGATTACCGGCTATCGGATGTCCTCGATGACCCCAAGGAGCGGTAATGTTTGCGGTTGCGTTTGATCTGGTGGTCGCCGACACCGCCAAAAACCACCCCACGGGAGTCGCCCAGGCCTATGCCGACATTCGCAATACCCTGACTCAATGGGGCTTCGAGTGGCGGCAAGGGAGTCTCTATACCACCGACAAGGACGACCTGGCCAACCTGTTCGCCGCCATCCTGGCGTTGAAGGCGTTGCCGTGGTTCCCGGCCTCGGTGCGGGACATTCGCGCCTTCAAGATCGAACATTGGTCGGATTTCACCGCACTGGTAAAAAACTGAGTCAGAAAAACCGAGTCAGGACGCCTTGGACTCCGGCGGCGGGATGCGGAACCCGGCCACGCACCGCGCCAGTCGCGCCAATCGGTTCCGCCATTTCGGCCGCCGGCGCGCCGGCGCGCCGGCGCGTGGTAACTGGCGTCCACCAGGCGGAGTTCCTTAACGCATCGCGCATGGCATCGTCCACCGGATTGGATGTTAGGGCGGTGCGGGTTCCCTGGAAGGCCCCCCAGTTCCACCCGTTTGGGCCCTGTAGGAGGCCTGGCAAAACGCCAGCAGGCGCTGATGGTACGCGTTCAGCGTCGGGGTTTCCCGGACGAGCAAGCTGAAAAACTCCGCAAGACGCTCCGGGTTGTCTTCGTATTCATGATTGACGGCGTTGCGCAGGTCCCGAATCAGCTTCCAATGCTCGACGGAATCGAGCACCCCCAACTTTTCCATGAAAGCGAGCACGGCCCCAAAAGGTTCCGTGGCGGTTTCCTCTTCAATCGCGAGGGTGCGCATGGTTTTGCCCAAGTGCTCCTGATAATCGCTGAAGCGGACCCGAAACGCCGCCAGACTCTCATGTTGTTCGGCGGTCAGCGCACTCCAGTCGGTAATCGGCAGCATCGCTTGCACTTGTTGGTGAGAATAGGCCAGATAATCGGCCATGCGCGCCAAGTGCTGGAGGCGTTTCCAAAGCAGTTCGAGGTGGGTGGTCATAACCGGATTCCGGCGCCTCGGGCAATTTTCTCGATGGGGCGGTCATGCCCCGGACGGCGGACGACCAAGTCAACGTGAAGATCGAGCGCTTCTTCCAGTTGCGCCTTGCAGCGCAATTCAGAGATCAAGTCGCTGTGTTCCGGTTCGATGTACAGGTCCACATCACCACCCCGACGGCGGTCATCGGTCCGCGAGCCGAACAGCCACACGCGCGCCCGCGCACCGAAGTATCGGGCGGCGCTGGTCAGGATGACCTGGCGTTGCCGAGGGGTAAGACGCATGAGGTCATCACCATTCCACGCGTGGATCGTAAAGTTAAGGCGTCAGCCCATCGTTCGCCCGCGCAGGTCGTGCCGGCGGGTTGCGCTGCGTAATCCACTTTACTCCATCATACCCACTTTACTCCATCACCTCTGTTTCCGGGGCGGCACGGCGCGGTCGGTAGTGCGCCGCGCCGTGCCGAATTCGCTCCTGCTGGGTGCTGAACCGTTCCCAGACCGCGTTCCGCGGGTGTGGCGCGATCGCGTTCAGCACGATGAGCCGGATCGTCGCCGTGCCCCAGGCGACGTCGTACACCTCCGGTACCTCCATCCGCACATCCCTACCAATATCGGCTGGTCTATATTGTGGACGGAAAGCGCATCGTCGG
>JAWOHQ010000026.1:0-4216 GCA_046485105.1 Candidatus Competibacteraceae bacterium
ATGCAATGGCCGCCCACCAGGCCGGGTCGGAACGGCAGAAAATTCCATTTGGTGCCCGAGGCGCGCAGCACTTCCTCGGTGTCGATGCCCAGACGGTCGAACAACATCGCCAGTTCGTTGATCAGCGCGATGTTGACGTCGCGCTGGGTGTTCTCGATCACCTTGGCCGCTTCCGCCACCCGGATGCTGGACGCCCGATGGGTGCCGGCGGTGATGACGCGCCGGTACAGCGCATCCACGAACTCGGCGGCTTCGGGGGTGGAGCCGGACGTCACCTTGCGGATGGTGGTCAGTCGATGTTCCTTGTCGCCGGGGTTGATGCGCTCCGGACTGTAACCGGCGAAGAAATCCACGTTGAAGCGCAGGCCGGATTCCCGCTCCAGGATTGGCACGCAGACTTCCTCGGTGGCGCCGGGATAGACGGTGGATTCGTAGATCGCCACGTCCCCTGGTTTTAGTATTTGGCCGACGGTGGTGCTCGCACCGATCAGCGGACTAAAGTCCGGACGTTTATACTCATCCACGGGGGTTGGCACCGTGACGATGTAGACGTTGCAATTCGCCAGATCCGCTGCGCGGCTGGTGTAGCTCAACTGATGGGCCTCTCGCAATTCTTCGGGTTCGACTTCCAGCGTGCTGTCGGAACCGGCTTGCAGTTCCCGGATGCGGGCTTCGTTAATGTCCAGGCCGAGCGTGGGAAACTGTTTGCCGAACTCGACGGCCAGGGGCAGCCCCACATAGCCGAGGCCGACGATGCCGATGCGGGCGGTGGCGGGATCAAACATCGATTCCATACTCCGTTGCTGAGGTTGGTGACCAATGCCGATGAGTATAAGGGAAGAGTCGGTAGTCACCCATCTGCTTTCATGAAGCCGTCGAGAAAAAACGGGTTGATGCCTGATTGATGCCTTAACATTGTCAGCGCCAAGACGTGATGGGAGCAGCCGGTTCGCTGCCTTATAAAAGCCACCTTACTGATCGGTATGCCTTATTTATGATTCGCTTGTTCAAACATTATATTTCCCGAGCGTTGTTGGCGCTGTTGCTCGCGGAAACACTTTACTTGTTCCTGGCGGTCTATTTCGGCCAAGCCTTGAACCGGATCCGGTTCGATCAGGAACCCTGGCTACTGCTCGGCGATGTCGCGCCCGGTGCCCTGGCGTTCGTGCTGGTCATGACCACGATCATGATCGCGATGGGTCTGTACGAGCGCAACCTGTGGAACGGCCGGGCCGACATGCTGCTGCGGGTGGGCATCAGCTTCCTGTTCGGGCTGTTCGCCATGAGTCTGGTTTACTATCTGCTTCCCGAAATCGCCCTCAGTCGCGGCGAATTCAGTCTGGCGTTCGGGATCGCCTTTGTTGGGGTGTTGCTGCTGCGCTTCGGGTTTTTCAAGGCTTCCGATCACGCCCTGCTCAAACGGCGCGTGCTGGTGCTGGGTGTGGGCCAGAACGCGGCGCGGCTCGAAGAGTTGCAGCAACGTAGCAACGTGGGCTTCGTAATCTCGGGGTACATTCAGGTCCATGAAGACGAGGAACCTGCCGTACCACCCACCCGCATGCGCCAGATCACCAGCACGCTGCCGGATCTGGCCGACGAACTGCGTATCGATGAAATCGTGGTGGCGATGGATGATCGACGCAAGGGTTTTCCGATCGACGAAGTGTTGCATTGTCGGATCGATGGCATTTCGATCAGCCATTTCCTGGCTTTTTTCGAGCGGGAAACCGGCAAAATCCAACTCGACGCCCTGCGGCCGAGCAACATGATCTTTGAAGAGGGCTTCCAAAAAGCGCTGGTCAACCGGGTGCTCAAACGGCTGTTCGATTTGATCGCCAGCCTGCTCCTGCTGGCGGTGGCCTGGCCGTTCATGACCTTCGCCACCCTGGCGATCTGGATCGAGTCGGGGGGACGCGGTCCGATTCTGTACCGACAGACCCGAATCGGCCGTAACAACGAGATCTTCGAGTTGATCAAATTCCGCAGCATGAGCGTGGACGCCGAGCGGGACGGCATCGCCCGCTGGGCGCAGGCCGGGGACAGTCGGATCACCCGGGTCGGTGGAATCCTGCGCGAAACCCGCATCGACGAATTGCCGCAACTGTTCAACGTCCTGTGGGGCCATATGAGCTTCGTCGGTCCCCGTCCGGAACGGCCGCAATTCGTGGCTGAATTGAGCAAGAAAATTCCTTTCTACACGATGCGGCACATGGTCAATCCCGGGATTACCGGCTGGGCGCAGATCTGTTATCCCTACGGGGCTTCGGAAGAGGATGCGCGCGAGAAACTGCAATACGATCTGTACTACATCAAGAATTATAGTTTCTTTTTTGATGTCATCATTCTGCTGCAAACCGTCCATACCATCCTGTGGGGCAAAGGGGCGCATTAGCGCGCTGTGGCGACCATGATCAACCTCGGAGCGTTGAGCTACGGCGCGGCGGCGGTGGGCTGGGCGCTGCTGTTCCTGCTGCTGTTGACCAGTTGGCGAGGTCGCTTGCAGGGGGGTTGCTGGTCGTCGCAGTCCTGATCAGTCTGCTGTGGGCCTTGCGGGCCTCCTATTACGCCGCCGCCCAAGCGGTGGGTCTCGATTGGCTGTACCAACTGCTGGAAGTGGCGCGCAACGTGGCGTGGCTGCTGTTCCTGGTGCATCTGCTGGAACCGCTGGTCCGGGAGATGGGCGCGGGTCGTTGGTTGCGCTGGGCCGGACCGGCGTTGATCGGCTGCGGGGTCTTGGCCATCGCCGGGTTGGCGCTGATCGAACAATTATTCCGCAACAGACCACCAAGGGGAATGCCGGCATGGGCATCTCAGTGAGGTCACCATCCAGATTCCGCCGCTGCGCGAGCGGGAAGGCGACGTGCTGATGATCGCTCGCGTGTTGTTGCAGCGCTATAGCCGGCAAATGCGGCGTCCCCGCCTGAATCTCACCCCGGAAGCGCTCCAGGTCCTGGAAACGCATCCGTGGCCCGGCAATGTCCGGGAACTGGAAAATCGGCTCAAGCGCGCCGTGATCATGAGCGAAAGCGGCCAGATCACGGCGCGGGATTTGGAATTGGCTCTGGACGGCGGTGAAGTGACGCCCGCCGCGCCACTGAATCTACGCCAGGCGCGGGAGTGGGCCGAGCGAAGGGCGCTCCAGCAGATGTTGATTTATACCGACAGTAATGTGTCCCGTTCCGCCGAACTGCTGGGGATCACCCGACCGACGCTGTATTCCCTGCTCAGCAAACACGGCATCAAATTGTAGGGGCGCGCAAATGGCCAGCGCGGGCTGGCCAGCCGGGTAATGCTTACTTCACCCGCATGCCCGGTCCAGCGCCGCCGTCCGGGTTCAGCAGATAAATACCACCGTCATCGCCGGCGGCCAGCACCATGCCCTCGGAAATGCCGAAGCGCATCTTGCGCGGGGCGAGGTTGGCGACCATCACCGTCAGGCGGCCCGGCAGATCTTCCGGGGCATAGGCGGATTTAATGCCGGCGAACACCTGCCGGGTCTCGCCGCCGAGATCGAGTTCCAGCCGGAGCAGCTTGTCGGCTCCCGCCACGGCTTCGGCCCGAACGATGCGCGCCACCCGTAAATCCACCTTGGCGAAGTCTTCAATGGAAATAGTCGGCGCGATGGGCTCGGCGGCCCGCGGTCCGCGCGCTGGAGCGGGCGCTTCGGCGCTGGCCGGATCACTTTCCCGGGACGCCTCGACCATGGCGGTGATCCGCGCCATGTCCACTCGTTGCAGCAGCGGCTTGAATTCGGCGATGCCGTGATCCAGCAGGGGCGCGGGCAAATCGCTCCAGCGCAGCGGCGGAATTCGCAGAAATTGTTCGACTCGCTCGGCCAGGCCGGGCAACACCGGTTTGAGATAAATCATCAGCGCCCGGAACAGATTCAGGCCCATGCCGCACACGGCTTGCACCTCGGCCTCGGAACCGGGTTGCTTGGCCAGCGCCCACGGTTTTTTCTCATCGATGTACTGGTTGGCGCGGTCGGCCAAGGCCATGATCTCGCGCATGGCCCGGCTGAATTCCCGCCCTTCATAGGCTCGGGCGATGGACTCGCCGGCGGCGACGAATTCCGCGTACAGCGCCGGCTCGGCGAGGCGGTCGGCCAGCCGACCGGCGAAGCGGCGAGTGAGGAAACCGGCGCAGCGGCTGGCGATGTTGACCAGCTTGCCCACCAGGTCGCTGTTGACCCGCTGCGTGAAGTCCGCGAAATTCA
>JAWOHQ010000009.1:0-3463 GCA_046485105.1 Candidatus Competibacteraceae bacterium
CCGGCGTTGATGATCGCCGGATGCCGCTGGGCGGCGGCGGCGTCGATCTCGCCGGCTTGCGCCAATTCGACCAGCAGTTCCGGCCATTCGTGGCGAAATTCGTTGGCGCCGCTCAGACTGCCGTCGCCACCGATGATCACCAGCCGGTCGATGCCGTGTTCGAGTAAATTACGGGCCGCGCGCCGCCGACCGTCCCGCTCGCGAAACGCCGGGCAGCGGGCGGTGCCGATGACCGTGCCGCCGCGATGCAGGATGTTGCCGGCATCGTCCCACGACAGCGGTCGGATGCGGTCGCCGCCGTCCACCATGCCCTGATAGCCTTCGTAAATGGCGTAGACGGTCACGCCTTGCTGCAGCGCGGTGCGGACCACCGCCCGCACCGCCGCGTTCATGCCCTGGGCGTCGCCGCCGCTGGTGAGGACGCCGATGCATTGCGGAGAATGATGGGTCATGCGGAGTGTTCTCTCGGTTGAGGGAGTGAAAGTAGGAGGTTAACCGCCCGCCATTTTTTCAATCTCAAATTGCAGTTTTTCAATCGCTTCCCGGGCGCGGACCTGATCGGTGATGTCGTACTGCACGCCCAGGTAATAGATCACCTTGCCCTCCCGGTCCACCAGCGGGCGGATGGCCAGGCGGTTGAGGAACAGTTCGCCGTTCTTGCGGTAGTTGCGCAGGGTCACGACGCAGGGTTCGTGCTTTTGTAGCGCCGCGCGGATCGTATTCAGCGCCTCCTGATCGCGGTCCTCGCCTTGCAGGAACCGGCAGTTGCGGCCGATGATCTCGTCCTGGGCGTAGCCGGAAATCTCCTCGAAGGCCTGGTTGGCGTACACGATGGGATTGTCGGGCAAATCCGGATCGGACAGGGTGACGCCGTTGACGCAGGCGTCCAGAATTTGGGTCAGGACGTAGGGAATCAGGCCATCGTCTTTTGCGGTCATGAACATGAGGAGTCGCTCCCACGGAAGGTAAGGCTTGGCGGTACGTCGGGCGTTGAATCCCTAGTCGTTTTCCAGCATCTCTTTTTCAATCAGCAACTTAATCTTGCGCACCGTCTGCTTGGCGCCATCCTGCAGGGCCATGCGGATCAATTTCTCGAACGGGCGCATCCGTCCTTCGATCTGGTGCAATTCGAAGGTGAAGGTGAGCTGGGTTGAGGGACTGAGGTTCTCGAATTCGTAGAGGCACAGATAGCCGGCCGTGACGCCCTTGAAACAGACCCGCTTGAGGGGTTCCATGTCGGTCACCTCGAAGATGGATTCGGTTTTATGCCCCTTGTCCACGCGCACCTGTCGCGCCCGGAAGCCCGGTTGCACCGGGCCGGAAGACAGGGGCGTGAGTTCCACCACCTCCGCTGACCAGCGCGGGTAGTTGGTGATGAGGTCTTGGGCGACGAACCGGTAGACCTGCTCGACTTTCTGGAAGATAAGAACATTAGCCTTGGCGGTGATCATCCGCGGCCTCCCCTTGGGGTTGTTCGGTGCGGTGGGAAATCGGTCGGGTTACCGGCACAAAGCTAGCAGATTTTCCGGCCATAAAACACCGGTACGGAGCGGGTGTTCCATGGCGGGTCGCGCCAAGTGGGGTATGATGAAGCGAAGCCACCGAACCTTATGGCTGCCCACCCGTGTAGAACCGCTCATCTCGCCGTCATGATCAAAATTACCCCCACGCTCGGTCTTCCTGAAGACGAACTGCGGTTTCAGTTCAAACTGGCGTCCGGTCCCGGCGGCCAGAACGTGAACAAGGTGGCGACGGCGGTGGAACTGCGCTTCGATGTCGCGCGCTCGCCGTCCTTGCCGGAGCCGGTGCGGGCGCGGTTGCTGTCCTTGGCCGGCAGCCGGGTGACCCAGGAAGGAGAACTGCTGATCACCGCCCGCCGCTTCCGCAGCCAGGAGCACAACCGGCGGGACGCCATCGAGCGACTGGTCGCCCTGATCCAGAAAGCGGCGACGCCGCCCAAGCCGCGCCTCAGGACTAAACCTTCGCGGGCCGCCAAGCAACGGCGGATGGACGAAAAGCGGCGGGTCGGCGAGAAGAAACAGACCCGCCGGCCCGTGGGGTCGGCGGGGGAGTAGGGGAGAAGGTCGGTTGAAGCAGTAGTTTCGATAAACCGGAAACCTGGCCCTCTTTCTCTGTGAGAGAAGGGGGTTTTTGTACAGTTTCTGAGTTTCAATGACTCCCTCGGTACGGGGCGAAGGCGATTCGGTCGATGATCGCGATCAGCAGGGCCGACAGAACGAACGTCAGATGAATCACGACCAGCCAGAACAATGATTCTTGATCCCCGGAATCCGTTTTCATGAACGCCTTGAGCAGATGAATGGAAGAGATCGCGACAATGGCGATCGCTAACTTGATCTTGAGAGTCACGGCGTCGATCCTGCCCAACCAGGAGGGTTTTTCCTGGCCTTCGGCCAAATCGAGCTTGGAAACGAAGGTTTCATAACCGCTCAGAATCACCATCACCAGCAGGTTGGCGACCAGCGCCAAATCGATCAGCGACAACACCGACAGGATCAAATCCGTCTCGCTGGTAGTGAAGATCGTGGCGAACAGGTGAAAGACCTCCTGGAACGCCTTGATGTTGAATAAAATCAGCGTGGCGGCCAGCGCCAGATAGACCGGCGCCAAGAGCCAGCGGCTGAGCACGATGCCTTGTTCGAGGAAGGTTTCGAGGGTTCTCATGGAAGGTCCGCGCCCGGTGCGGGCGATATCGGGATGGATGAGTAGGGGCGGTTCGCGAACCGCCCCTACTTCCAGAGGGTAGCGGAGTCGGCGAGCGGTTCGCGAACCGCCCCTACGGGACTTCCAGACGGTCGCGGAGAGTCGGCGAGCGGTTCGCGAACCGCCCCTACGGGACGCGCATGGGGTTGGCGATATGATATAGCGGTCCCAGGCCGGTTGTGGATATTGCTGTAAAATCGCCCTCACCCTCGACTCCTCTCCCTCAAGGGGAGCAGAGGGGGGTGTACAAGTCTCTAAAAGTAAAAGGACCGGTTTCTCTTGGATCAACTCAAAGCCTTCTGGGAAATCTTGCAACACTCGTTTCGCAACCTGCTGCCGATCATCCTGGTGGTGGCGTTCTTCCAGGGTGTGGTCATGCGCCAGGTTCCGGACGACCTGCTGTCCATCGCCTGCGGGCTGGCCGTGGTGGTGCTGGGCGTGGCGCTGTTCCTGCAAGGCTTGGAAATGGGCATCTTCCCGATCGGCAAGAACCTGTCCAACGCCTTCGCTCGGAAAGGCTCGTTGCCCCTGCTGATGATTTTCGGCTTCTGCATGGGTTTTGCCGCGGTGGTCGCCGAACCGGCCCTGATCGCCGTGGCCGAGCAGGCCGAACTGATCAGCGCGGGCCGGATCGACGGTTTCACGCTGCGGATCATCGTGGCGCTGTCGGTGGGTGGGGTGGTGGCGCTGGGCATCATGCGCACGGTGCTGGGCCACCCCATTCACGGCTACATGATCG
>JAWOHQ010000115.1:0-5784 GCA_046485105.1 Candidatus Competibacteraceae bacterium
GGACCTCGTGGAAAGGAAAGACGAACGAGCGATGGTCAAACGGGAAGCAGAACCGGACGACGCTAACGCGGGACCGATCTGGCAGGCCGACGACGAAACAAAAACTACAGCGCTCGCCCTGATTTCTATGCCGCTCAGTTTTTCTGACCCGGAGTTGCTCTGGTAAATGGAGCCACTACTTGGAAGATAAGTAGTTGGCGCTCGTCTTGGAATCGGCTTTGCTGGCTGCCGGTTTTCCTTTCCCAGTAGCGCGTTTGCGGGGACTGGTGAAACGGTATCGCTTGGGCAAGCTGGTGGGCAAAGAGGGGTTTTGGCGGATGAATCCGTTGTTCGGACGGCTCTGCGCTCAGTTGTGCTGATCGACAAAAAAATCCCCGCCCTGCCGCTCGACGCTTGGGCGTCAAGTAAGTAGGACGGGGACATGCTCAACAACATCAGTATTCTAACCGAAAATCTGGCGTTTTTGTCGTAGCCATCGGGCAATTCTTTTCGAAGTCCCGAAAATGGCATCGGCAGGACCGCGTCCGTCCGCTTGTTCGTCAGTATCAACTGACGTTGGATGCCATTCTGCGCGCTCATCGCGGTCTGGCAGGCTGTGCGGTCCACTGCCGCCGTTGCAAGATTCGCTTCCTGACGCATCCGCGAAATGCCGGTCGGGAAGATCTTTACTGTGAATTCGGTTGCCGCGAACTCCATCGTCGCGAACTGGCCAACGCGCGGAGCAAGAAGCACTATCAAACGGCCCAGGGATGGCGGAACAAGAAAGACCACAACGGGAACCGCAAGGCGGCAAACTCCAAAGGCAATCAGTCGCCGTCGCCAGCGACCGCCCTGTCGGACTCGGCACTGGCGGACGGGGAGACATCCTCTTCGGAGCCCGCCTTGACCGTCGAGGCCACCTCTGAATTGCCGTTTCCTGCTGGCGATCCAGCCGCGCCGGTGGCTCCCGAAGAACCTCCCGACGAAAACGTGCGGTTGATGCTGGAGGGCTTCACGCTGGACGAAGTCATGTTGGTGAACTCACCCATGTGGCCGTATCTGGCGATGGTGGCGAGCCTGCTCGAAGACGCTACGATCCTGCCCGAGGTGCTCCTCGATACCCTGCGGGAACGTATGAGACAACGCAGCTTCGACAGGTTGCCGCGGCGCGAGTATGTTCTTCGCTTTCTGGACCAACACCCGCCTTGATGGTGCGAACGATGAACGAAAGCGTGGAGCGAAGCAGCCTGGATCTCCGCTACGAGGGTTACCGCTTGCGGAACGAGGCTGCCGAAGCGCGCTTGCTGGCTTCGATCAGCGAGCGGGGGATCGAAGAGCCGCTGGGTGGGGTCGATACGCCGCAGGGCCGCGTGCTGCTGGATGGCTTCCGGCGAAACCGGTGTGCCGCCAGGCTGGGTATCGAATGCGTGCCGTATGTCTCCTGGGGAGCAGACGAAACGCTGGGCATCGCCAGCTTGTTGGGTGCCCGCCGCCAGCGGTCGCTCAGCATCCTGGAACAGGCCCGCTTCGTGGACGAGTTGTTGAGCACGCATCAAATGACGATGGCCGACGTGGCCGAGATGCTCTCGCGCAGCAAGGCCTGGGTCAGCACGCGTCGCCATCTGCTGAGCGAGCTGAGCCCCGCGATCCGACAGATCCTGTTCCGCGGCGAGTTCCCGGTCTACTCGTACATGGTCACGTTGCGGCCGTTTATGCGCATGAACGCCGTCGGGCCTGAGGAGAGCGAACGTTTCGTGCAGGCGGTCGCCGGAGCGAAGCTGAGCGTCCGCGAGATCGAGCTGCTGGCTCACGGATACTTCCGGGGCACGCCGTCGCTGCGCCAGGCCATCGACGAGGGCCGCTGGAAATGGACGCTGGACCAGATGCAGGCCGTGGGTGACGACCCGCAGGGGGTGAGCGAAGACGAACGCCGCCTGCTGCGGGAACTGGAGCGGTTGCTGCAAGCGATGCAACACGTGATGACGCGGTGCGACAGTCCGCGTCTGCAAAGCCGGGGCTTTTGGGCCCAGGCCAATCTGTTACTCGCCGGCCTGTTGGGCCGGCGGGATTCGTTCTTCAAGAAGATGGAGGAGTTTCATGATCGAACCGGACGTGAGGAATGCCGTTTACCAGTTGCATCAACAGGGGATGTCGCTGCGGGAGATCAGCCGCTGCCTGCACCTCAGCCGCAATGCCGTGCGGAGGATCGTCAAGCAGCAGGGCCAGGTCACTCGCCGGGAGCGGAGCGACAAGAAGCAGATTGACCCCCAACTGCTGGAACGTCTCTACCGCGAGTGCGATGGCCGGATGCAGCGGATCCACGAGAAGCTGGTCGAGGAGGAGGGCCTCCAGGTCGCTTACTCGACGCTGACGCGGATGTTGCGCGAGCTGGGATTGAGCCGCAGCCAGCCGGTGCGTTGCGACCGCGTACCCGACGAGCCGGGCGCCGAGATGCAGCATGACACCACGATCTACCGGATGAAGCTGGCGGGCCAATGGCTCATGCTGATTGCCAGCCTGATCTACTTGCGTTACTCGAAACGGCGGTACTTGAGGTTCTATCGCGTCTTCAACCGCTTCGCGATGAAGTGCTTCCTGCACGAAGCGTTGATGTTCTGGGGTTACGCGGCCAGCCGCTGCATCATCGACAACACGAACCTGGCCCGGCTGCGCGGCGCGGGGAGCCGCGCGGTCATCGTTGCGGAGATGGAAGCCTTCTCGCAACGCTACGGCTTCCGATTCGTCTGTCACGCGATCGATCACCCGAACCGGAAAGCCGGCAACGAACGCAGCTTCTGGAGCGTGGAAACGAACTTCCTTCCCGGCCGCACCTTTACCAGCCTGGAGGACCTCAACGAGCAAGCCCGCCAGTGGGCCACCG
Source organism: Candidatus Competibacteraceae bacterium (assembly GCA_046485105.1). Taxonomy (GTDB): domain Bacteria; phylum Pseudomonadota; class Gammaproteobacteria; order Competibacterales; family Competibacteraceae; genus REEE01. The sequence goes on from JAWOHQ010000115.1 coordinate 2,861, forward strand.
AGCGGATGGAGCAGCGCGTGCAGACCAAGGCGCGGGTGATTCCCGCCCAGTTGTTCGAGCACGAGCGGCTGTACCTGCACCCGCTGCCGGAGCACCTGCCGGCACCGTACCAAACGCACCAGCGCGTCACCGATCAGTACGGCTACGTCGCCTTCGGGGCCAACTACTATTGGGTTCCCGGGACGGGCCGCGAGGAAGTGAAGGTGCTCCAGTACGCGGACTGCTTGAAAATCTTCCGGCACGCCGAGTGCTTGGCCGAGTATGCCTTGCCGCCCGACGGCACGCGGCACCAGCATTGCAGCCCGCCGGGTGAGCCGCAGCCCCGGCATCAGCCTCGCCGCCGCCGCGAGGCCAAGCAGGAAGAGCAACATCTGCGCGCCTTGGGAGACGACGTATCGGCCTATCTCGACTTCGCGCTCTCGGCTCCCGGCGTCCAGCGGCACCGCTTCACGCGCGAGCTGTTCGCGCTCAGCCGCCAACTGACCCGCGAAGTGTTCCGCAACACCGCCCGTCGGGCCCACCGCTATCGCATCGTGGACCTGGCCACGCTCCGGCGGATCGCCTGGCTGTGCCTCAGCCAGGAAGAACACGCGCTTCCCGAGCCGGAGGTGGATGAGGACTTCCGCCAGCGGCCCGCTTACCAGGAAGGCTATCTGACCGACCCACCCGATCTCTCGGTATACGACCAAGGGAGCAAAGAAGAAGAGAACCAAGATGAGGAGAACCAAGATGACCGCCCCTTCTGAACCGTCCCGCCAAAACATCGACGATCAACTCCGGGAGATGCTGAAGTATCTCCGCTTGGGCCGCTTGCTGGCCCACTGGGAGGAAACCCTGGAGAAGGCCCGCCAAGGCCGTTATTCGCCCGAGCGGCTGTTGAAGTACGTCGTCGAGGAAGAATGCCGCGCCAAACGGGAGAACGCGCGGCTGCTTCGGCGGCAACGAGCCAACCTCCCCGACATGTTCGAGATCGAAACCTTCCCCTTCCACAAACAACCCAAGCTCGATCGGCGGCGAGTCATGTCGCTCTACGACAGCTTCGACTACATGACCAAGCAGCGCGGCGTCATCTGGCTCGGTCCCACCGGCTGCGGCAAGACCGGCCTGGCCACCGCCTTCCTGCTGCAAGCCATCGACCGCGGCTATCGCGGCTACTTCACCACCTTCCCCGAGCTGCTCCAGGAACTGTTCCAGGCCACGGCCGATCGCAGCGACCGCCAAGTGTTCCGACGCTACCTGTCGTACGACTGCCTGGTAATCGACGAAGTCGGGTATGTGGAAGTCGAACCGCCGCAAGTCGGCCAATTCTTCACGCTGATGCACAAGCGCCACCAGCGGAAGACCACCATCATCACCTCCAACCTGGGCTTCAGCGAGTGGGGATCGTTTCTGAAGAACCCCCAACTGACGGCCGCCTTGAACGATCGCCTGACCTCCAACAGCCACGTCATCAACATGAAAGACTGTCGCAGTCTGCGCGACCGCCTCGACGAATAGTCCGCCGCGTCACCAAGCCTCACCCGCAGCGTGGCGTTGGCAACGCGAGGAAAGCACTGTGCCCCGAAACGACTTCCAACGGCGAGCCGCTGCAGTTCGGGCGATCCCGTTGGAAGTCGTCTTGACATCCTGGGGCGCAAAGCGTGACCGGCACGACAAGTCACGCTGGCACACTCCGCGTGGCCCACTCTCGGTCAGCGGCACGAAATTCTTCAACTGGCTCGCCTGCCAGGGGGGCGGCGGAGCCATCGACCTGGCAATGCACCTGGGCGGTTGGGACGCAAGGCAAGCCATCGGTTGGCTCGGAGATAATCTCAGCCACCACGTTGCCGGCGTCACTCCGACGGCTGGCGCCAACCCGACCATCGCCACCAGCGCGGAAGCCGAGTCTGTTTCCCGCCTCGACTCACCGTCTGGCTCCGCCCCCTCTTCCCATGGCAGCGCGTCTCCGGAGCACCAACCCCTCGGTCCTCCCGCGCTACTTGGTGCCCGCCCCCAACTCCAGCTGCCAGCGGCGAGCCAGACGCAACTTCCGAGAGTACGCCGCTACCTGATCCAGCAGCGTGGTCTGTCCGCGGCGATCCTGGCGTCGTTGATCGACCAGGGCAAGTTGTATGCCGATGGCCGCGGCAACGCCGTATTCGTCATGGCGGCCGGGAAACCGAACCGACCGATCGGCGCCGAACTGCGAGGCACGGGCCGCCGCGTCTGGCGGGGCCTGGCACCGGGCACCAGCAAAAACGCCGGCTACTTCTGGATCGGCGATCCCGGCGCGCAGCACATCGTGCTCTGCGAATCCGCGATTGACGCGATCAGTTGCCACCAACTCCACACGCAGCGTCCGGATGCACCACTGGGAAGGACCTGCCTCTGCATCTCGACCGCGGGAGTTCGTCCGGACGCCCCTTGGCTGCCCCCGCTACTGGCGCGCGGCTACCAAATCTACTGCGGCTTCGACGCCGACGAGCCCGGCGAGACCGCCAGTCGCCAGATGATCACCCGCCATCCCGCGATCCAACGCCTGCGTCCCTCAGGCCACGACTGGAACGTCGTCCTCACCGCCCCGAGCAAATAACCCCTCGTCACCCGCTCGTCGCGACCACGTCTTCCCGCCACTCACTCGTCCCCCTCCGCCATCACACCCAGCTGCACATCGCCCGGCTACCTGGAAAGAAGCACCCCCGGTTCCATTTATGAGAGCGGCGTTGCCGAACACAGGGCCCGACCCCCGAAGCCCGACCGGGAAATACAAAATGTCGTATCGTTGGCCGAACGACATGCCCCAATTGATGATGCTCGCGGTGGTTGGTGTTCATGATTTCGGTTTCCAACAGATTCAGCGAGGCCAGCAGATGACGCCAGACATTGGGTTTTGCATTCTCTTTCATTCTCAATGGATTCAATCTGTTGGCCTCCCTGAATCTGTT
>JAWOHQ010000023.1:0-4151 GCA_046485105.1 Candidatus Competibacteraceae bacterium
GATTTGTTCATGAGAGTGATCTGTTCCTGGGTGGATGAACTTGGCGTCTGAAAAGCAAAGGACGTGCCAGCCGGCTGCCGCGTGCAGCCAAGGAGGGGTGGCGCCGGCCGGCCGGCCGGCGCAGCGCCGGGGTGGTGCGAAACGGCGATTCCATAGGTCAGATAGGAGCGTTATAGCGCGATTGCCTTGGCAACCCAATGGTCTGGATTAGGCAAACCGCGCGGATCGTGCTAAAGTCCGGTCCAAGTTTGTCGCGGCGCGGTCCGGTCCGTGCCCCGAGGTTCCAGCCGTTCCTCCCGGAATCGTCGCCCGCGGGTCTTCCGATCCTCGTTCCTCCAGCAAACCCGCGTGGTTCGCCCCCTGCCGGGGCTCCCCGATCCCTCTTAATCCACCGATCGAAATTCTGCCTGGACCGGTTCCATGCGCCACGCATGGGCAGGCGGATTCAGGAGTTGTTCATGCCATTTGCTACTCTCGGCCTGGTCGATGACCTGGCGCGCGCCGTTGCCGCCCAGGGCTACACCCTGCCGACCCCCATTCAAGCCCAGGCGATTCCGGTGATTCTAGCCGGACGCGATCTGCTCGCCGCCGCCCAAACCGGCACCGGCAAGACCGCCGCTTTTACCTTGCCCTTGTTACAGCGCTTGCAGGATCGTCGCGAGAGTCGGTTGCCGCCTGGCCGACCGCGCGCCCTGGTGCTGACCCCGACCCGGGAGCTGGCCGCGCAAATCGTCGAAAGCGTGCGCGTTTACGGGCGTCACCTCGCGCCGCGTACCGCGCTGCTGGTCGGCGGCGTCAGCATGAAACCGCAACTCGACTCCCTGCGGCGCCCCGTCGATGTCCTGGTCGCCACGCCGGGGCGGTTGCTCGATCATCTGAGCCAGCGGACCGTCAGTTTGGCCGACGTCGAGATTCTGGTGCTGGACGAGGCCGACCGGATGTTGGATCTCGGGTTCCTGCCCGCGATCCGGCGTCTGCTGGCGCTGTTGCCCAAGCAGCGGCAGACCCTGTTGTTCTCGGCCACCTTCGCCGAGCCGATCCGCCAACTGTCCGGCGATTTTTTGCGCGACCCGGCGGTGATCGATGTGGCGCCGCGCAACGCGACCGCCGACCGGGTGGAGCAACAGGTGCATCCGGTGGATCAGGATCGGAAGGCCGCGCTGCTCGGCCGGCTGTTGAACGCCGGCGAGCGCGACGCGACCCTGGTGTTTACCCGCACCAAGCACGGCGCCGACCGGTTGAGCCGCCTGCTCGAACGCGACGGCATCCGGACCGCCGCCCTGCATGGCAACAAGAGTCAGTCGGCGCGGACTCGCGCCCTGGACGATTTCAAGCAGGGGCGGATTCAAGTGCTGGTGGCGACCGATATCGCCGCTCGGGGTCTGGATATCGCGCAGTTGCCGCGCGTGGTCAATTACGAACTGCCGCATGTGCCGGAGGATTACGTCCATCGCATCGGCCGAACGGGCCGCGCCGGCCGCGCCGGACTGGCATTGTCGCTGGTCAGCGCCGACGAGATGCCGCGTCTGCACGCCATCCAGCGGTTGCTGGGCCGTAAATTGCCCTCGGCGGTGGTCGAAGGCTTCGCGCCCAGCGGCGCGCCTCGGACACCCGCCCCGCCGGCGCCCGCCGCGTCCGGCGCCCGGCGCCACGTTCACCGCGCCAACACTCCGGCTGGACCCGCGCCGTCGTCCTCCTCGCGTCGGCCCGCGCGGGCGGAGTCCGGGTCCGGAGATGCGTCCCGGCGGCGTCACCATCACCAGACCCGGAGGGTCGTGACCACAGGAGACCTTGCATGAAAACCGTCTTTATCGGCAATCTGCCCTCGGATGCCACCGAACAGGAAGTGACCGACTTGTTTTCCGCCTACGGGCGCGTTCACGGCCTGCGCCTGACTCGGGACGTGTTTTCTGGCCTGTGCCGTGGTTTCGGTTTCGTCAAGATGGAAGGTCATGAAGCCCGCGCCGCCATCGGTGGGCTCAACGGCCAGGAACTGCGCGGTCAGCGCTTGAAGGTAAACGAGGAGCGGGCGCCGAACGCGCGGGGCGGCGGGCGCCATCATCGGTAGCCGGATGCCGGTGGGACCGCGGCGTCCCAACAGATCCGCAAGGATGAAGGACCGGGCGAACAGCGCCTGCCAGCCGAGCCGCTGCTGGGCGTCTTCCAGAATCGCGCGGCCGCCCCCGGCGTGCGGCCGCTGGTGAAGTAGCGGCGAACGCGAGATTAGAGCCCTCGCCCTTCGATCAAGGTGAACGGCGTCCAACTAGCTCATGTCTGGAGCACCACCGCGCGCAACTGGTCGAGGTTCCCTTCCCAATGGACCTGGCCCCGCAGTTCCAGACGGTGGCCGGGACGGTCGCGGCGAACCTGCCCGACTGCCGAGCCGCCTGGTGGTGCATTCATGGTAAAACCTGCCTCAACGGGCAATAGTTGAAAATCGCCGCAGACGGAGCCGGTCGACCGGCGATCCGCACGGAACCGGGAGCTTTGCAGGTAGCGCGTTCCCACTACGATGTCGCGCAAGGCGCCGTCATCCTGTTCTTCAAGGGTCATGATGAATATAAGGAATTCCGCGTGATCCCGGTCAACGAGCCGTTGCTGGACGACAACGAGCGCTTGATTCAGGTGCTGATCGGCGATGTGCGACAAGCCGTGCCGCAAGCGGTGGCATTGTTGCGGCAGACGCGGGCCACGCCGGCTCCCGAATTGTCCTTCGAGCAGACGCTGGAGTTCGTGGAAACCATTCTGGTGTATCGGTGCCCGCACTGGGGCCGAGAGGAGATCAAGGCGATGTTGGGCTTGGATACCGAATTGAAACAGACCCGGTTTTATCAGGAGGTCTTCGCCGAGACTACCCCTTGAGCATCATTCTGCCGGCCAAGAACGAGGCGGGCAACCTGGGGCCGGTGCTGGCCCAGTTGGCGGCGCGGTTTCCGACCGCCGAGATTGTGGTGGTGGACGACGGCTCGACCGACGCCACCGCCCCCCTCGCCCGAGAACAGGGCGCGCGGGTCATCAGCCATCCCTACAGCCTCTGAGAGACGTTACAAAAACCAATCTGTGGAATGGACCATTTAGCTTGAGATTTAGGTGGTGTTATGGAAACCCTTTATGAACATGATTTTTATGCATGGGCCACGCGAAACGCGACTCTGCTGCGCGCGGGGCAATTGGCGGAGATCGATCGCATGAACATCGCCGAGGAATTGGAAAGTATGGGGCGGAGCGAACGACGGGCGTTGGGGAGCCGGTTGGCCGTATTGTTGATGCATTTATTGAAATGGCGCTATCAGCCGGAACGGCGCGGGCGAAGTTGGCGGGCAACGATTCGGGAGCAACAGCGACAGGTGGCTCGGTTGCTGGCCGATAATCCAAGCCTGCGCCCCGAATTGCCGACCCTTATGGCGGATGCCTATATCGATGCGGTCTTAATGGCGATTGCCGAAACGGGTTTGGAGGAGACACTGTTTCCAGAGGCTTGTCCGTTTGAGCTGGAGCAGATCATGAGCGAGAGCGACAGATGGGACCCGACACCTTAGAGGTGTTTTTGTGTGGCCTCTTATCTTCGACGGTAGTGCTCCAGATATGGATATATAGCCAATCAAACTCCGCATAATCAACGGGCTGTGGATTTTTATTCACAGTTGTGGACTCCGGCAAAACAAAAACCCCCGGTTTGACCGGAGGCTTGGTTGCTGTATCAGCTTGGTGGGAGGGTGGACATTGCCCACTCTGCCCGGCTACCGCGCGTTCCGATAATCCTCCAGCCACGGGCTGATGGGAATCCACCCCGCCGGCATTCCGTCGGTTGCCGACAACGCCAGCACGAGGTCCTGGTTTTTGCCCCGCAGCGGCAGGTAGAAATAATCCTCCACCCGGCCGTCGTGTTGCTCGGCGAAGGCGGCGATCGCGGCCCTGGCGGTGGCGTCTCTCGCGGCGATCTTCGCCAGGTCGAGGCTACGAGCGCGCAGGTGCGCGAGATCGGGCCGATACGGTTCGTAGAACTCCGCTCGATATTCCAAATCCTTCTGCCCTTCCAGCAGGACGGCGAACAAGAGTTCCTGCCGCAGTTGCGGGTCGGCGGGCGGGCGGATTTGCGCCAGCAGCGGGCCGATGCCGGCGCTGCGCTTCAGTTCCGGGTATTGGATCCG
>JAWOHQ010000245.1:0-14417 GCA_046485105.1 Candidatus Competibacteraceae bacterium
TGGCCGGCCGGGACGTTGGGGAGTTGGTGGGCGGCCTCGAACCGAAACCGCCGCCAGACGTGAGCGTGCTCTTCCCCGTCTAGATCGACGCCCTGGTCGCGAGTGCTCTGGATACCGATCCGTTCGAGCCCCGGCACGGCCAGCCGCACGCGAAGCCAGCGGGCCAGGTTCTCGTCGGTCGGCGTCGGGAGGCGATCGTTCAGCAGGGCATAATCCAGGGGCGCCACCGCTTCCCGCAGGCGCTCGGCCAGCAGGTCAGTTTCGGCGCCGGGAAACGGCGCCCAGTCCGGCGGCAGCTCGGCCCGGACTCGCGCCAGGAACCCATGACCGTGCAGGCGGCGGGCGCGATGGCCGGCCGGGAGGATATCCACCTGGCGAGCGGCTTCGAAGGGGGCGGCCGCGACCACGTACAGGCGTTCGTTCATGGCGGCATCTCACGAAATCGTTCCACCCGTGGATCAGGAATGCCGGCTTGATCGCTAGTGCTTCAACCGACCTTAAACGACTGACAGGTTACTCTCGACCCGGAAACGCCGAGCCGCCAGATTCGCTATCGAGCGGGACCATGCCCTGAATATGGCGTCCCCAAGGGGATTCGAACCCCTGTTACCGCCGTGAAAGGGCGGTGTCCTTGGCCTCTAGACGATGGGGACATATTGGAAGGTAAGAAAAAAACCCGCTACCGCAATCAATGAAGGTAGGGGTGGTGGAGCCAGGCGGGATCGAACCGCCGACCTCTTGCATGCCATGCAAGCGCTCTCCCAGCTGAGCTATGGCCCCATTCATTGGAGACAGGCAATTTAAAAGACCTGTCTGATTCTGTCAACTTTTTTAAGTCGATCCATGCTGAGCCCGCCGCTGGAGATACTCCAGCGCCCGCTGGAGCCGCGCCAGGGTTTTCGACCGTCCCAGCAACTCCAGGGTCAGGTCGATCGGGGGCGACACCGCCGCGCCCGACACCGCCACCCGCAGCGGTTGCGCCACCTTGCCGAGCGGCAAGCCGCTGTCCCCGGCGACTTGGGCCACCGCCGCATGAAGCGCTTCGGCGCGCCATTCCGGCAATGCGGCCAGCATCTCGCTCAGACGTCGCAATGGCCCCTCGGCGGCGGCGGTGAGATTCTTGCTGGCCGCCTTCTCGTCGTAATCCGCGAATTCTCGATACAGGAAGACGCTGTTCTCGGCCATCTCCTTGAGCGTCTTGGCCCGCTCGCGAAATGCCTTGACCACCTCGGTCAGCGCCGGTCCCTCGCACGGGTCGATGTCCAACTGGCCGACGTGCCAGCTCAGATGGCGGGCCACATGCGCCGGATCGCTGGTCTTCAGGTAATGCTGGTTCAACCACAGCAGTTTGTCGGGATTGAACGCCGAGGCCGCCTTGTTCACCGCCGACAGATCGAACAATTGCACCAATTCTTCCAGACTGAAGATTTCCTGGTCGCCGTGCGACCAGCCCAATCGCGCCAGATAATTGAGCAAGGCCTCCGGCAGGAACCCATCATCGCGATACTGCATGACGCTGACCGCCCCGTGCCGTTTGGACAAGCGCTTGCCGTCCGCGCCCAGAATCATCGGCACGTGCGCGTACCGCGGCGGCGACGCCCCCAGGGCCTGAAAGATGTTGATCTGACGCGGCGTGTTGTTGATGTGATCGTCGCCGCGAATGACGTGGGTGATGCCCATGTCCAGATCGTCCACCACCACGCAGAAATTGTAGGTGGGGCTGCCATCGGCGCGGGCGATGACCAGATCGTCCAACTCGCTGTTGCGGATGACGATCCGGCCGCGGATCAAATCGTCCACCACGACCTCGCCATCCAGGGGATTGCGAAACCGGATCACCGGCTCCACATCCGGTCGCGGCGGGCCTTGGTAATCGCGGTAGCGACCGTCGTAGCGCGGCTTCTCCTTCCGGGTCATTTGCGCGGTGCGCAACGCTTCCAGCTCCTCCCGGGTGCAATAGCAGTAATAGGCCTGGCCCTCGCGCAATAATTGCCGCAACACCTCCCGGTAGCGCTCGAAACGTTGGGTCTGATAAAACGGGCCTTCATCGTAATCGAGCCCCAGCCAGTTCATGCCCTCCAGGATGGCGTTGACCGACTCCTGGGTGGAGCGCTCCAGATCGGTATCCTCGATGCGCAGCACGAAGGGGCCGCCATGCCGGCGGGCGTACAGCCAGGAAAACAGCGCCGTGCGCGCGCCGCCGATGTGCAGGTAACCGGTGGGACTGGGGGCGAAACGGGTCTTGACCATGGCGGTTGGTTCCAAGATATGGAATGGATCGGAACTGTTTCTAATCCTTTTTCTGTTTGACTGGCCGCTGCCAGTTCGCCACCTCCTTGCGCGGAGCGCGCGTCAGGCACAGACTGCCGTCGGGCACGTTGCGGCTGACCGCCGATCCCGCGCCCACCGTCGCGCCCTTGCCGACCCGCACCGGGGCCACCAGCGAGGTATTGGAGCCGATGAAGGCGCCATCGCCGATAATGGTCTTGTGTTTGTGGGCGCCGTCGTAGTTGCAGGTGATGGTGCCGGCGCCGACATTGACCTCCGCGCCGATTTCGGCGTCGCCGATGTAAGTCAGATGGTTGACCTTGGAGCCGGGACCGATGTTGGCCTTTTTGGTTTCCACGAAGTTGCCGATATGAACGCCCGCCGCCAGCCGCGTCCCCGGCCGCAATCGGGCGAAGGGACCAATCTGCGCGCCAGGACCGATCTCGGCTTCTTCAATCCGCGAATGGGACAATACGGTGACATCGTCGCCAAGAACCGCATTCCGCAGCACGCAGCAGGATTCGATCCGGACGCGGTCTCCTAACGTTACGGCGCCTTCAAACACCACGTTGGCATCGATCAGCACGTCCTTACCCGTGGCGACCGTGCCGCGCACGTCCAACCGGGATGGATCGAGCAAGGTCGCGCCCTCGCGCATCAGCCGCTCGGCCTGTCGCCGTTGATAGGCGCGCTCCAGTTGGGCCAGTTGCCGGCGGTCGTTGACGCCTTGCACTTCCTCGGCATCGGCGACCGTGAACGCCTCGACCGGCACGCCGTCGCGCACCGCCAGCGCGACCGTATCGGTCAGGTAGTACTCGCCTTGCGCATTGTGGTTATCCAGTTCGGCTACCCACCCGCGCAACTTCGCGGTCGCCACCGCCAGAATCCCGGTATTAACCTCGCGCAAGCGCCGTTCCTCGGCCGTAGCCTCCTTCTCCTCGACGATCCGACAGACCTGGCCCCGCTCGTCGCGAACCATGCGGCCGTAGCCGGCGGGGTCGGCCAACTCGACCGTCAGCACCGCCAGACTGCCGCGCTGAGCGGCGACCACCAGCGGGCGCAGCGTCTCGGCGCGAATCAGCGGCACGTCGCCGTACAGCACCAGGGCCACGCCCGCGTCGGCGAGCAACGGCAAGGCTTGCGCCACCGCATGACCCGTCCCGAGCTGTTCGGCCTGTTCGACCCACAATACGCCGCTCTCGCGGGGGAAAGCGGTCTTGACCGCTTCGCCGCCATGGCCGTACACCACCAGACGGGCGACCGCCTCCAGCCCGCTGGCCGTGGCCAGCACATGCGCCAGCAACGGTCGGCCGCCCAACGGGTGCAGAACCTTGGGTAAATCCGACACCATCCGCTTGCCCTTGCCTGCGGCAAGGATCACCACCGAAAGTTGCTGCATGACCGGTAAACCTCCCATAACGTGTTACTGGCTATTGTACCGAATGCGGCCCCTGGCATGGTCAGTCCATGGCGCCAGTCCCCAAAACAAACAAATGACCGGAAAACAAAAAGGCCGTGACCTCGGTCACGGCCCAGCGGGGGCGAATCGTTCTTGTTATTAGCCGGATCAGCCCGATTTGCGCAGCTTGCGCATCTTCTCGATGGCTTGTAACTGAGCGAGGGCTTCGGCCAACTCGGCCTTGGCCCTGGCGAACTCAAATTCGCTCCGATGATCGCCGATCGCTTGCTCGGCGCGCTGCCGGGCCGCCTGCGCCGCCGACTCGTCCAGATCCTTGGCCCGTTCGGCGGTATCGGACAGGATGGTGACCACATGCGGCTGCACTTCCAGCAACCCGCCCGAAACATAAAACAGTTGCTCTTCGCCACCTATCAGCCGCACTCGAACCTGCCCTGGTTTGAGCCGGGTCAATAACTGGCTGTGGCGGGGCAAGATACCCAACTCCCCGAGCTCGCCTGGCGCGACCACCATCTCCGCGGGTCCCGAGAACAACTCTTTCTCCGCGCTGACGATGTCAACGTGCAGTGTCATGGCCATAGTGCATCCCCTTGATCGGTTGCGAGTGGAACGCGACCCAGGGAGATCATGGCTCCCCGGACCGCTCCCCCATTACAGCTTGTTGGCCTTTTCCACCGCCTCATCGATCGAACCGACCATGTAGAACGCCTGTTCGGGCAGATGATCGTACTCGCCGGCGACAATGCCCTTGAACGCCGCGATGGTGTCCTTGAGCGCGACGTACTTGCCGGGCGAACCGGTGAACACCTCGGCCACAAAGAACGGCTGCGACAGGAAGCGCTGAATCTTGCGTGCCCGGGCGACCGACAGCTTGTCTTCTTCAGACAGTTCGTCCATGCCCAGGATCGCGATGATGTCTTTCAGCTCCTTATAGCGCTGCAGGGTGATCTGCACGGCGCGAGCGGTGTCGTAGTGATCCTGGCCGACCACCAGGGGATCGAGCTGCCGGGAGGTGGAATCCAGTGGATCCACCGCCGGGTAAATCCCCAGCTCGGCGATCTGGCGGGATAAAACCACCGTGGCGTCCAGGTGAGCGAAGGTGGTGGCCGGCGATGGGTCGGTCAGGTCGTCGGCGGGCACATAGACCGCCTGGATGGAGGTGATCGATCCGGTCTTGGTCGAGGTAATGCGCTCCTGCAACACCCCCATTTCCGAGGCCAGGGTCGGCTGATAGCCCACCGCCGATGGCATGCGGCCCAGCAGCGCCGAGCATTCGGTGCCGGCCAGCGTGTAACGGTAGATATTATCGATGAACAGCAGCACATCGCGGCCTTCGTCGCGGAAATTTTCCGCAATGCTCAGCCCGGTCAGACCCACGCGCAAGCGATTGCCCGGCGGCTCGTTCATCTGGCCATAGACCAAGGCCACCTTGTCGAGCACGTTCGACTCCTTCATTTCATGATAGAAGTCGTTGCCCTCGCGGGTCCGCTCGCCCACGCCGGCGAACACCGAGTAACCGGAGTGCTCGATGGCGATGTTGCGAATCAGCTCCATCATGTTGACGGTCTTGGCCACGCCCGCGCCGCCGAACAGACCGATCTTGCCGCCCTTGGCGAACGGACAGAGCAGGTCGATGACCTTGATGCCGGTTTCCAGCAACTCGGTGGCGCCCGACTGATCCTCATAGCTGGGCGCCGGCTGATGTATGGCGCGATAGGTATCGGTCTCCACCGGCCCCTTGTGGTCGATGGGCACACCCAGCACGTTCATGATCCGACCCAGAGTCCCCGTACCCACCGGCACGGTCACGGGAGCTCCGGTATTGGAGACCATCATGTTGCGCTTCAGGCCCTCGGTCGCGCCCATGGCGATGGTGCGCACCACCCCATCGCCCAGTTGTTGCTGGACTTCCATGATCAGCCCATTTTCATCGATGCACAGCGCGTCGTAAATCTTGGGCACCGACCCGCGCGGGAACTCAACGTCCACCACCGCGCCGATAATTTGCACGATATTGCCAGAACTCATTCTTGGGTTCCCCTTCATCTGGTTTCAACTGGCGTCCGTTTCCGGCGGAAACGGGCCTCGGCGGCGACCTCGCAACCTTGGCGACCTTACACCGCCGCGGCGCCCCCGACGATCTCGGCCAACTCCTGAGTGATCGACGCCTGCCGGGCCTTGTTGTAGATCAGTTGCAGTTCGTCGATGATCGTACCCGCGTTGTCGGACGCACTCTTCATGGCGACCATCCGAGCGGCCATCTCGCAGGCGACGTTCTCCGCCAGGGCCTGGTACACCACCGACTCGCCATAGCGGCGGAGCAACAACTCGATCAACTCCTCGGGCGCGGGCTCGTAGATGTAGTCCCAAGGGTGCGCGGGGAGTACCGTCCCGGCCGGTATTCTGCTCGTAATATCGGGCTCGTAGGTGTCATCGCTGTGCCGGGGCGCGGTCCCCTTCACCTCCGACGTCACCGGAAACAGCCGCTCGATCCTGGGCTTCTGGCTCATGGTGTTGACAAACTCGTTGTACACCAGGTAGATCGCGTCGATGCGTCCCTCGGTGAAGGCGTCGGCCATGATCTTCACCGGTCCGAGCACATCCTCAAAGCGGGGCGCGTCGCCCAAGTGGGCGATGTGGGCGACGATGTTGCCCCGCAACCGGCGGAAGAACTGAAACGCCCTGGTCCCGACGACACAAAGATCGACTTCAACCCCTTGGGCGCGCCATTGTTGCATCGCGCCGATGGTGATTCTGAACAGATTGCTGTTCAAGCCGCCGCACAGGCCACGATCGGTGGAAATAATGATGAGTCCGACCCGCTTCAACTCACGCTCCACGAGCCCTGGACTGCGATAATCGGTGTGGGCATGGGCCAAGTGCGAGATGACATTACGAATCTTGATCGCATAGGGTCGAGCCGCCTGCATGCGTTCCAAGGCCTTGCGCATTTTGCTCGCCGCCACCATTTCCATGGCTTTGGTGATCTTCTGCGTGCTTTGGATACTCTTGATTTTGCTTCGTATCTCTTTGGCGCCTGCCATGCTGTCACCCGTTTAACCGACGTAGTGGGCCTTGAAATCCTCAACGGTCTTTTTCAGACCGGTTTCGATTTCGTTGTTGTAATCGCCCGTCGCGTTGATCCGGTCGAGCAATTCGCCTTGTCGAGACCGCGCGTGCGCCAGCAACTCGGCTTCAAAGTGCCCGATCTGATTCAACGGGACATCGTCCAGATAACCTCGATCCACGGCAAACAGTGAAAGCGCCATCTCGGCGACCGACATCGGCGAGTACTGCTTCTGCTTCATCAACTCGGTCACGCGCTGGCCGCGTTCGAGTTGCTTGCGGGTGGCCTCATCCAAGTCGGAGGCGAACTGGGCGAACGCCGCCAGTTCGCGATACTGGGCCAAGGCCAGGCGGACGCCACCGCCGAGCTTCTTGACGATCTTGGTCTGGGCGGCGCCGCCGACCCGGGAAACCGACAGGCCCGGATTGATGGCGGGCCGGATGCCGGCGTTGAACAGGTCGGTTTCCAGGTAGATCTGCCCGTCGGTGATGGAGATCACGTTGGTGGGCACGAACGCCGACACGTCGCCGGCCTGGGTTTCGATGATCGGCAACGCGGTCAGCGAGCCGGTCTGGCCTTTCACCGCGCCGCCGGTCAAACGTTCGACCTCGTCGGCGTTGATGCGCGAGGCCCGTTCCAGCAGGCGGGAGTGCAAGTAGAAGACGTCGCCGGGGAAGGCCTCGCGGCCCGGCGGCCGGCGCAGCAGCAGCGAAACCTCACGATAGGCCACCGCCTGCTTGGACAGATCGTCGTAGACGATCGGGGCATCCTCGCCGCGATCGCGGAAGTATTCGCCCATGGCGCAGCCGGAGTAGGGAGCGATATACAGCATCGCCGCCGACTCGGAGGCGCTGGCGGCGACCACGATGGTGTGATCCATCGCTCCGTGCTCTTCCAGTTTGCGCACCACGTTGGCGATCGAGGAGTTCTTCTGACCGATCGCCACATAGATGCATTTAACGCCAGTGCCCTTCTGGTTGATGATCGCGTCGATCGCCACGGCGGTCTTGCCGGTCTGGCGGTCGCCGATGATCAACTCGCGCTGGCCACGGCCGATCGGCACCATGGCGTCGATGGCCTTCAAACCGGTCTGCACCGGCTGGCTGACCGACTGCCGTTCGATCACGCCTGGGGCGATGACCTCGATGGGCGAGGACTGGGTGGCCTCAATCGGTCCCTTGCCGTCGATGGGCTGACCCAGGGTATTGACCACGCGCCCCAACAGGGCTTCGCCGACCGGCACTTCCAAAATGCGGCCGGTGCAAAAGGCCTTGTCGCCCTCCGCCAGGTGCTCGTAATCGCCCAGGATCACCGTGCCGACCGAGTCCCGCTCCAGATTCAGAGCCAGACCATAGGTCACGGGATCGCCTTCCCGGGGCGCCGGGAACTCGATCATTTCCCCCTGCATGGCGTTGTCGAGCCCATAGATGCGGGCGATGCCATCGGCCAGACTGACGATGGAGCCTTCGGTGCGCGCTTCGGCGGTGGCCTGGAAACCTTGCAGGCGCTGCCGAATCAGGTCGCTGATTTCGGATGGTTTGAGTTGCATAAAGCGGTATTCCCCTTACTGGCTCAAGGCCGTGGCAAGTTTTTCCAGCCGGCCGCGCGCCGAACCGTCGATCACCAGATCGCCGACTCGAATCACCGCGCCCGCGATCAGCGACTCATCCGTCTTGCAGTCCAGCACGATTTTGCGCTTGAACTTCGCCTTCAGCGCCTTGGTCACGCGCTTGCGCTGGGCTTCAGTCACAATGGTCGTGCTGATCAACTCGGCGCGCAGGACGCTTTCCGCCTCCGTGCGCAACCGCTCGAACAGGACGGCAATACTCGGCAGCAGGTGCAGGCGGTTGTTTTCAGCCAGCAGTCGCAGAAAAGTAACGAACGCTTCCGGTACTTCCTCTCCAGCGCGGATCTCGTGGCATAATCCGGTCACCAGATCGGCTTTCTGCGCGCCGCGCAATTGAGGATTCCAGGGACCCAGCAGGCGGCGCATGGCCGGGTCCGTCGCAACGAGGGCGGCGACCATCAGCAGTTCCGACCAGAGCGGCAGCGCCTGGGCGGTCTGGGCATCCTCGAACGCGGCGCGGGCGTAGGGCCGGGCGGCGGCGGCGGGGCGGATGACAGTTGTCGTTTCAGCCAATTCAGCCATTAGCGTGATCCGTGGTTATAGCTGCGCGACCAAGTCATCCAACAGGGCGGCATTTGCCGCTTCATCGACCTCGCGCTGGATGATCATACTGGCGCCGGCGACGGCGAGACTGACGACCTGGCCCCGGAGTTGCTCGCGGGCGCGGTTGACCTCCTGCTCGATCTCGGCCTTGGCGGTGACGAGCTGGCGGTCGCCTTCGGCGCGCGCCTCCAGTTTCGACTGCTCGATGATTTCGTTGGCCCGCTTGTGGGCTTGGGCGACGATCTCGGCGGCTTGCTGTCTGGCTTCCTTGAGCAGCTGCGCGGACTTGGTCTTGGCCAGTTCCTGCTCGTGCATACCGCGCTCCGCGGACGCCAAGCCGTCGGCGATACGTTTCTGGCGATCTTGCATGGCCTCCATGATCGGCGGCCACACATACTTCATGGTAAAGAGCACCAGAAGGCCGAACGTGATCATCTGCCCTATGAGGGTGGCATTGAAGTTCACGCGATTACCTCCTCGGGTACACGGGACGAACGCGTCGGAAAATCCCGGACGATCACTGGATCAGAGCCTGCACCGGACCGAGGAACGGGTTGGCGAAGGTGAAAAACAACGCGATGCCGACGCCGATCATGGTCACCGCGTCGAGCAGACCGGCGATGATGAACATCTTGACCTGCAGGGTCGGGATCAACTCCGGCTGCCGGGCGGCGCTCTCCAGGAACTTGCCACCCAGCAGGGCGAAGCCGATGGCGGTGCCGAACGCGCCCACACTCAGGATCAGCGCGACGGCGATGACGGTCATACCCTGTACGTTGGCAATCAGGCTTGCAGCTTCCATTGATGGTCTCCGATTGAGAGGTTGGGGTTGGGGATGAAAAGCGGTTCGAGAGGGCTGAGCCAGCCGCGCGGGCTGGGGGGCTCCCCGTTCAGTGATCCTCGTGCGCCATGCTCAGATAAATGATGGTCAACACCATGAAGATAAAGGCTTGCAGAGTGATGATGAGCAGATGGAACACCGCCCACGGCCAACTCAGCGTGAACTGAATCCACCAAGGCAGCAACGCGATCAGGACGAAGATCAGTTCGCCGGCGTAGAGGTTGCCGAACAACCGCAGACCGAGCGAGATGGGTTTGGCCAAATCCTCGACGACCCGCAACATCAAGTTGAACGGGATGAACCACTTGCCGAAGGGGTGCAGCATCAACTCCTTGGAAAATCCCTTAAAGCCCTTGACCTTGAAGCTGTAGTAGTAGATCAGGAGCAACACGCTGATCGACAGGCCGAAGGTCGAGTTCAGATCGGTGGACGGCACGACCTTAAAGTAGGGGATGCCCAGCGCGGCGGCGATGGCTGGAAACAGGTCCACCGGAATCAGGTCCATGAAGTTCCACAGGAACACCCAAACGAAGATAGTGAGCGCCAGCGGCGCGATCACCGGATTGCGACCGTGAAATGAATCCTTGACCTGCGCATCGACAAACTCAACCATCATCTCGCAGAAGTTTTGCAAGGACCCCGGGGTATCGCTGGTGGCGGATCGGGCGGCTTTCCGAAACAGCCATAGGAACAGCGCGCCAAGAAGGGCCGAAACCAGCAGGGTATCCACGTTCAGCACCCAAAAGCCTCCTGTTTCCGACCCCGATAGAAAACGCAGTTGGGTCAGGTCGAACCGGAGATTGGTCAGGTGGTGAAGAATGTATTCCGTCGCGGAATGACCACTGTCGCTCATAGCGTCCTCACTGAAGCGTCGAATGTGAAGGGTAATACCAGCCAGTACGCCATCAGCGCCGCCATATACGCCAACAGGAGCGGAAGCGGGGAAACCTCCAGCCAGAGGAGAGCGATGCTCAGCAGCGCGACGGTCAGGAGGATTTTGCCGACCTCACCCACCACAAAGGCCCGGGCGATCATAGCGGCGGATGCGCCGATGCGAGCCGAAAAAACCTGGGTGGCGAAATACAGGGTCACCAAGGTGCTGATGCCGCCGCCGACCAGCGCGGAGTACATGGCTCGAGCATCGCTGAACCCAAACGCCAGGAGGGCCGCCAGCAGCGTGACGAGTATTTGAGCGCAAGCAATTTTCCGGGTGACCTGTTTTGCGCCCGTGGCCCGCGCTGGTTTTAATTGTTGTGAGCACTGCGTTGCGTTGGGCATTGGTCTGGTTGTACGGGCCTGTTATGGTTATGTTTTTTCTTCGACGCGGCTCCGAGCCCATGCCCGAAAATCCATTTCCCATCATTATGCCAAGCCGCGTAGAGGTGCTACGGATTATAGGGAATTTGGCGCGGTGGGGTCAACGAAAATTGCGGCGTCATTTGACTCGGGCGATGATGCCGTCCAGTTCATCCAGCGTGTTGTAGTGAATGACCAGGCGGCCCTTGCCGGATGTCGCGTGGCGCACCTGCACCCGCGCCCCCAACCGTTCCGCCAGATCGTCCTGCAGCAGGCGAACGTCCGGGTGGATCGGCGGGGTGGGCGCTGGCGCGGCCCCCCGCTGCTGGAGGCGGCGCGCCAGTTCCTCGGTCTCCCGGGCCGACAGGCCACGCAGCAGCACCTGATGGGCGGCCTCCCGCTGCAAGGGCGCCGGCAGGGGCAGCAAGGCGCGGGCGTGGCCCATGTCCAACTTGCGGTCGCGCACCAGTTGGCGCACGTCCTCGGTCAATTCCAGCAGGCGCAGCAGGTTGGTGACCGCCGTCCGCGATCGTCCCACCGCCTCGGCGGCCTGCTGGTGGGTCAATTCGAATTCGGCGATCAACCGTTGCAGGGCGGTGGCTTCCTCCAAGGGATTGAGGTCCTCGCGCTGGATGTTCTCGATCAGCGCCATGGCGATGGCGGCCCGATCGGACACCTTGCGAACCACGGCGGGCACTTCGCGCAATCCGGCCAGTTGCGCCGCTCGCCAGCGCCGCTCGCCGGCGATCAACTCGTAACGATCCTCTCCGATGGGCCGCACCACCACCGGCTGCACCACACCTTGGGCGCGAATCGATTCGGCCAGCTCCTGTAAGGTGTCCTCGCGCAAATCCTGGCGCGGCTGGTAGCGGCCGCGCTGGATCTGCTCGACCGGCAGTTGCCGCAAGGTCTCGACGGCGACCGGATCCGGCGCGGTCTCGCCCCGCGCCGCCACGCTCGCGCCCAGCAATGCGTCCAAACCCCGGCCCAAACCCCCTTTTTTCTTGATCATGCGCGCGCTTCCATCTTACCGCCGGCGGGTCGCCGCAAACGTTTCCGCACTTCCTTGGCCAGATCCCGGTAGCTTTGCGCGCCGCGCGAACTGTCGTCGTAATGGATGATCGGCAGCCCGTAGCTGGGCGCTTCGGCCAGACGCACGTTGCGGGGGATCAGCGTCTCGAACACCGTCGCGCCGAAATGCTCCAGCAATTGCGCCGATACTTCGTTGGCCAACCGGTTGCGGGGATCGAACATGGTTCGCACCAGGCCCTCGATGCGCAGGCCGGGGTTGGTGGACTTGCGCACCTTCTCGATGGTATCCAACAGCGCCGACAAGCCTTCCAGGGCGTAGTACTCGCATTGCACGGGGATGATGACCGACTGGGCGGCGGTCAGGGCGTTGACCGTCAGCATGTTCAGCGCCGGCGGACAATCGATCAGAATCACGTCGAAGTTCCAGACCACCGGGGCGAGCGCGTCGCGCAGGCGGCCCGGCGCGTCGTCCTTTTCCAGCAGATTGATCTCGGCGGCGGTCAGATCGCCGTTGGCGGGCAACAGTTGCATCTGGGCCTTGTCGATCCATTGCAGGGCTTCGGTCAAGGTCGCCTCGCCCAGCAGCACGTCGTAACTGGTGGCGGGCACGGTGTGCTTGTCCACGCCGCAGCCCATGGTGGCGTTGCCTTGGGGGTCGAGATCGATCAGCAGCACGTTTTGCCGCAACGCCGCCAGACAGGCGGCCAGGTTGACGGCGGTGGTGGTCTTGCCGACCCCGCCTTTCTGGTTGGTGATGGCGATGATGGTGGCCACGCGAAAACTCAACCTCCAGCGGCGGGGGATGCGGGCGCCAGGTGAACCAGGTGGCGTTCGGCGTCCAGATGAGGAACCAGCAATGGGTAAACGCCGACCACCCGGTAACCGGTCGGCAGGCGGGCCAATTCGTCATCGGGGTAGATGCCTTTCATGGCCAGTAACCGACCCTCTGGAGCGCACAGCCGTCCGGCATCCGCCACCAGATCCACCAGGGTTGCGAACGCTCGCGATACCACACTATTGAATAAGGTCGCCGGCTGATAATCCTCGACCCGGCTGCGCGCCACGCTGACGTTGGCCAACCGCAACTCGGCGACGGCCTGGGTTAAAAAGCGAGTTCGCTTGCCGTTGCTGTCCAACAGGCAGAATTCCTCGTCCGGCCGGGCGATAGCCAGCGGGATGCCCGGCAAGCCGGCGCCGCTGCCCACGTCCAGCACCCGCGGCCCCTCCAGCCAGGGCAGGATGGACAGGCTGTCCAGCAGATGCCGGACCACCATCGCTTCCGGCTCGCGCACGGCGGTCAGGTTATAGGCGCGGTTCCAGCGCTCCAGCAACGCCAAATAGGCGGCCATGCGCGCGACGGCCCCGGTCGGCAGGCGGAGATTCAGCCGTTCGCATCCTTCGGTGATAGCTGGTTCGATACTCATGAAAGGCGGTTTTGCTGGTTCACGCGGTCGGTTGGCGGTTCGGCGCGCATTGTAACATGGCGGCTGGCGAGCACGGGGGCCGACGCGCGCCGCGGTTCTGTCACCAAAGCTTAACCGGACCGCCATTCCCCAGTCATTCGGCTGGCTAACCATACACCGTTCGCGAGTTGCATTCCTGGATCTCCTCTTTCGGTCGGTGATATGGTCAAGAAGCTCGGTACGAAACTGGTCAACGGCGCGCACGACCTGGTGTTCAAGGCGGTTCATAACCGCTGTCTGATTTACAACGTCTGCTGGGAAGACCCGCGCATCGATCGGCGGATTCTGGAACTGGACGGAGACAGCCGGGTAGTGGTGCTCACCAGCGCCGGGTGCAATACCCTGGACTATCTGCTGGACGATCCGGCGGAAATTCACGCGGTGGATGTCAACCCCCGCCAGAACGCGCTGCTGCGTCTCAAGCTGGCGCTGATCGAGCGCGGCGATTTCGACGACCTGTTCCGCATGTTTGGGAACGGCTCGCACCAGGCGTTTCGTGATTTGTACCGGGCGGTGCGGCCGAGCCTGCCCGGTTATGCCCGGACCTTCTGGGACGAAAAAATCGCCTACTTCGATGGTGCCAGTCGCAAGAGGTCGTTCTACTACTACGGCACTTCCGGCGCCATCGCCTGGATTTTGAGCCGCTATCTGCTGGGCGCCGACCGCCATCTCCGAACGCGGCTGTTCGATCTGCTTGATGCCCGGACCCTGGAGGAGCAGCGGACGATCTACCAGCAGATCGAACCGGCGCTGTGGGGCCGCTTCACCTCCTGGCTGGTCAAGCAACCGATGACCATGGCGATGCTGGGCGTGCCCCGCCCGCAGATTCGGCTGATCAGCACTCAATATCCAGGCGGCATGGT
>JAWOHQ010000435.1:0-6743 GCA_046485105.1 Candidatus Competibacteraceae bacterium
CTGTTTTTCGCCTTCGTGACCGGCACCGCCCCCGAGGGCGTGGCGGTGATGACCGACATCAACGCCTACCTCGATTTCGTGTTGACTCTGTTTTTCGCCTTTGGGGTCGCGTTCGAGGTGCCGGTCGCGACCGTGATCCTGGCGCTGGCTGGAGTGATCACTCCCGACGCCATGGTCGCCAAACGGCCGCTGGTCGTGCTCGGCGCCTTCGGCGTCGGCACGGTGCTAACGCCGCCGGACGTGATCTCACAGGTCCTGCTGGCGTTGCCGATGTGGCTGCTGTTCGAGATCGGCGTGTTCGTCTCCCGGTTGCTGCTCCGCCGGCGCCGCGAGGCGCCCGAAGCAGCGGCGGAATCGACCGGCGAACGCTAGTGGGCTGACGCAGAAGTTTTGATAGGTTCGGATGCGTAGGGCGGATAAGCGTAGCGCATCCGCCATCTCAGGCCACTGGTGGATGCGGCGCAAGCGCCTTATCCACCCTACACCCGATCAAGACCTATCAGAATTTATGGGGTAATCCACTAGCGCCGGCTGTTCACACCAGCACCAGATTGTCCCGGTGAATTAGCTCTGGGTCGTCCACCGGCCCCAGCAGCGCTTCGATGCGGCGGGTGGTTTTACCGATCAGCAAGAGCGCCCGCTCGGCGTCGTAGTTGACCAGGCCGCGCGCCACTTCGACTCCATGGGGGTCCAGGCACGACACCAGGTCGCCGCGGTTGAACCGACCTTCGAGCGCGGTCACGCCCACCGGGAGCAGGCTCTTGCCATCCGCGCGCAGCGCCCGCACCGCGCCGGCGTCCAGATGCAGCCGGCCCGCGACCTGTAATTGCACCGCCAGCCATTGCTTGCGCGCCGCCAGCCGACTCTGACTCGGGCGCAGCAGGGTGCCCAGCTCCGCCCCGGCCGCCACCCGGCGCAACACCTCCGGTTCCCGGCCCCAGGCCAGCAGGGTGAAGGCCCCGGAGCGCGCCGCCTTGGCCGCCGCGCGCAGTTTGGTCGTCATCCCGCCGCTGCCCAAGTCCCCGGCGCCGCCGGCCATCGCTTCCAGCGCCGCGTCGCCGGCTCGTCCTTCCGCGATCAGGCAAGCATCCGGAAACCGCCGGGGATTCCGGTCGTACAACCCCTGCTGGTCGGTGAGGATGACGTACAACTCGGCCTCGACCAGATTCGCCACCAGCGCGCCCAGGGTGTCGTTATCGCCGAAGCGGATTTCCTCGAACGCCACCGTGTCGTTTTCGTTGATGACCGGCACCACCCGCAGCCGTAACAGAGTCCGCAGGGTATTGCGGATATTGAGATAGCGCTGGCGATCGGCGGCGTCCTCGTGGGTGAGCAGGATCTGCGCGGTGCGAATCCCGTGACGCTCGAACGCCGCTTCCCAGGACTGCACCAGGCCCATCTGTCCCACCGCCGCCGCCGCTTGCAGGTCGGCCAGCGCGGTCGGCCGCTGCCGCCAGCCCAGCCGCCGGATGCCTTCAGCGATCGCGCCGGAAGTGACCAGCAGCAGCTCCCGTCCCGAGTGGTGCAATTCCGCCATCTGCGCCACCCAGGCGTCGATGGAAAATTGGTCCAGCCCCTGTCCGTCGTTGGTGATCATCGCGCTGCCGATCTTGACCACCCAGCGCTGAGCCCCACCCAACTGTTCACGCGTCTTCGTGCCGAACATCATCCGCTCCAACATCCGTGGGCGCCGGCGTCTCCCGCGTCGCTGCCACCCGCTGCCGTTCCTCCAGCCGCGCCATTACGGCTTTGACCAGCGGCTCGGTTCCTTCGCCGCTGATGGCGGCGATCCCGAACACCGGGCCGGTCCAGCCCAGCGCCGCCGTGATCTCCTCGATTCGCGCCGCGCGTTGCTCTTCCGGCGCCAAATCCAGCTTGTTGCACACCAGCCAGCGCTCGCGCTCCGCCAGTTCGGTGCTGTAACGGCGCAGTTCGCCGAGAATGATCTCGACATCCCGCACCGGATCGCCGCTGTCGCTGTAGGGCGAGACATCCACCAAATGCAGCAACAGCCGGGTGCGGGACAGGTGGCGCAGGAACTGAACGCCCAATCCCGCGCCGTCGGCGGCGCCTTCGATCAATCCGGGAATGTCGGCCATGACGAAACTCTGGTACGGCCCGGCTCGCACCACGCCCAGGTTGGGATGCAGGGTGGTGAAGGGATAATCGGCCACCTTGGGCCGGGCGGCGGACACGGCGCGAATCAGGGTCGATTTTCCGGCGTTGGGCAGGCCCAGCAGGCCAACGTCGGCGATGACTTTCAGTTCCAGCCGCAGATTGCGCGCTTCTCCCGGCGTGCCTGGCTTGAACTGGCGCGGCGCGCGGTTGGTGCTGCTCTTATAACGGGTATTGCCCAGCCCGTGGAAGCCGCCCCGCGCCACCCGCAGCCGCTGGCCCGGCTCGACCAGATCGCCGATGAGTTCCCCGGTGTCGGCGTCATAGGCCACCGTCCCGACCGGCGCCACCAAAGTCAAGTCCGCGCCGCCCCGGCCGGTGCAGTTGCTGCCCATGCCTTTTTGACCGCGTTCGGCGCGAAATAGGCGTGTGTAGCGATAATCGACCAGGGTATTCAGTTCGGGGTCGGCTTGCAGGTCGATGTTGCCGCCGTCGCCGCCGTCGCCGCCGTCGGGACCGCCGAAGGGAATATATTTCTCCCGCCGGAAACTGACGCAGCCGTCGCCGCCGTCGCCGGCTTCGACACGGATGGTGACTTCATCGACAAATCTCATCGCAACATCCTCAAATCCCAGGCAAAATAAAAGCCCCAAGCGGGGCTTTCGACGGACCCGAGCCGCTGGTCGTTCATGATGCCGGCTGGATGTTCACATACTTGCGCTTCAAGGGACCCTTGGTCTCGAACACCACGTGCCCATCGACCTTGGCGAACAGGGTATAGTCGACGCCGCAGCCGACGTTCCGGCCTGGATGGAACTGGGTGCCGCGCTGCCGGATGATGATGTTGCCGGCGCGCGCCAGTTGGCCGCCAAACAGCTTGACGCCCAAGCGCTTCGACTGGGAATCGCGTCCGTTGCGGCTGCTGCCGCCCGCTTTTTTGTGTGCCATGACTCAACCCTCTGGATTCGGCGGCGCCTGGAGCGCCACCGCGTCGGAGAACCCGCCGCTGCCGCTGATGCCGCTGATGCGCAGTTCCGTGAACGACTGCCGGTGGCCCTGGGTCTTATGGTAGTGCTTGCGACGGCGGAACTTGACGATGCGAATCTTCGGACCCCGCCCCTGGGATTTTACGGTGGCGGTGACCTTGGCGCCTTCGAGATAGGGAGCGCCAATTTGAATCTGGTCGCCGTCGGCGACCATCAACACCGTGTCGAACTCCACGGCAGCGCCTTCCTCGACTTCGAGTTTCTCGACCTTGAGGGTCTGGCCCTCGGTGACCCGGTATTGCTTGCCCCCGGTCTTGATGACAGCATACATTGCGCAATCTCCAAACGGATCGTCCGTCCCGACTAAAGAGAGCAATTCTAGCGACGCGCCCGCTCCAGGTCAAACCCATTCCAATCCGTGGCGCCGCCGGGGCGCGCGCCTTGACCCTGTCGCCGCCAATCCGTAGCATGGCCGGCGTTTTCTTCAAAGCTACTATTTCCATGGATATCGAACAAATCCGCGCCCCCATCACGGATGACCTGTACGCCGTCGACGCCCTGATCCGCCAGCAACTGCATTCCGACGTGGCGCTGATCGACCAGTTGGCCGGGTATCTCATCGACAGCGGCGGCAAGCGGCTGCGACCGGTCGCCGTGTTGCTGGCGGCGCGCGCCTGCGGCTACGCGGGCGGCGACCACATCGCCGCCGCCGCCATCGTCGAATTCATCCATACCGCCACCCTGCTGCACGACGACGTGGTGGACGAATCCAGCCTGCGCCGGGGCCGGGAGACGGCGAACGCGATTTGGGGCAATCAGGCCAGCGTGCTGGTGGGTGATTTCCTGTATTCCCGTTCGTTTCAAATGATGGTCGGCATCGGTAGCCTGCGGGTGATGGAAATCCTGGCCGACACCACCAACGCCATCGCCGAGGGCGAGGTGCTGCAACTACTCCACTGCCACGATCCCGACACCAGCGAGGAGCGCTACCATGCGGTGATTTACGCCAAGACCGCGAAGTTGTTCGAAGCCGCCGCGCAACTCGGCGCGGTGTTGGCCGGTCGGCCGCGCGCCGAGGAGCAGGCGCTGGCCCGCTACGGCCGGCGGCTGGGCACGGCGTTCCAGTTGATCGACGACGTGTTGGACTACCGCGCCTCCAGCGCGGAGCTGGGCAAGAACATCGGCGACGACCTGGCCGAGGGCAAGCCGACCTTGCCGCTGATTTACGCCATGCGCCACGGCGCCCGCGAAGAGGTCCAGATCATCCGCGCCGCCATCGAGCACGGCGGACTGGAGCAACTCGACATCGTGACGCGCACTATTGAGTCGACCGGCGCGCTGGACTATACTGCGAGTCTTGCCGCCGCGGAAGCCGAGCACGCCATCGCCGACCTGGATCTGCTCCAGGACTCACCCGCCAAGGATGCGCTCATCGGCCTGGCTCGGTTCGCGGTCAATCGTCGCTATTAGTTCCTTTCCTGATTCGGGGTGTAGCTCAGCCTGGTAGAGCACTGCCTTCGGGAGGCAGGAGTCGCAGGTTCAAATCCTGTCACCCCGACCATAAAATCAACGAGTTGCAGCCGTTTTCTCCTCGATCTGCTCGGGTCCTATGACGAGATTATGACGTTCGAGGATTGCCACGGTCCCTTGTAGCTGGTCCGGCATCAAGTGCGCGTAGACGTCCAGGGTGGTCTGGATGTCGGCGTGCCGCAGCAAGCGGGCGACTTCCTGGATCGGCGTCCCGGCCTGGACCAGCCAACTCGCACAGGTCCGGCGTAGATCGTGCGGGGTGCAGGGTGCGATCCCCGCGCGCTTCACCGCCGTGGCGAAGCCCTTCTTGACGCTGGCGATGCGTTCGCCGTCCTGGTTGCAAAAGACCCAGGGCGAGGCCGGGCAGCGCGCGGCGCGAAACCGGGCGCGGTTCAGAATTGCTCCCCGGGCCGTGCGGTTCAACGGGATGCTGCCGGGCCGGCCGCTCTTCTGGTGTTGCGCGCCCAACAGGATTCGCCCCGCCTGGAGGTCGACCCGCCCCCATTCGAGCCCCAGCATTTCCCCGGAGCGCATGCCGGTGTGGAGCCCCAGCAGGATGAAATCCCCCAGGTGCGCCGCCTGCGGTACCCGGCCGGCCGCTTCGATCAACCGACTGGCTTCGTCGTGCGTCAACCAGCGGTTGCGTCCGGGGGGTTCGGGCAGGCGCTGCGCCGCGGCCGGGTTGTCGATCTTCCAGCCCAGGGCGCGGCGACTCCAGTTGATCGCGCTGGAGAGGAATCCGATTTCCCGGTTGATGGTGCCGGGCTGCGCCCCTTCCTGGCGGCGGGTCAGGCAGTAGCCGTGGGCGTCGGCCGCACACAAGGTGTTGAGCGGGCGGCTTTCCCCCAGCAGTCGGTAGAGGTGCTGGACGCTGTAGCCGTCGCGTTCCAGGGTGCGTTTGTCGGGATGAGTGTCCACGTAGGCGATGATGAGTTGGTGGAGCGTGTGGGTGGGCTCCGCGCCCCACACGCGCTGTTGGTGGGTTTCGGTCCGCCAGCGGCTCAGGATGATTTTTGCCTCAGCCTGGTTATCCGTTCCCGTACTGCGGCGGCGGCGGATGCCGTGGTTATCGGTATAACTGCCGTACCAGTGTGGCGACCCCGGTTGTCGGTAGAGGCCGTCGCGGTCTTTGCGTGGCATGGTTGGGTCTCCTCCATGCGCGCCCTTGCGCGATCATTTTGCGTGGCAATCCATCTGCGGACAACCTCCGCCTCGATCATCCGCCGCTTGCGGATGGAAACGGCCGGTAGCTCGCCGGCCGCGATGAGCCTTTCCACCGTTCGCACTGAGATGCCGCCGAGTTGTCGGGCGGTTTCCTGGAGGCTCCACAGCAGGGCTTCATTCATCGAACAGTTCTCCGAGGGCTTTTCCGCGGCGTCGCGTTTGGCGGGCCTTCCGCTGGTTGTGGTCGGCGTCGTGCGCCAAGTGGCAGCGCTGGCACAGGGCCGCGAGGTTGGCGGGATCGTTGTTCTCTGGCGTTTGATCCAGGTGAGCGATGGTGAGCACGATGCGCGTCGCCTTCCGGCCGTTGTCCGACCATTCGTCGGCGGTGAATGGATCAAACGTCCACTGCTCCCAGCCGGGCAAGCGCCACGATTTGTCCGGGACTCCGCAGAACTCGCAGCGGTCTCCGGCGCGTTCCAGGATCGCCGCGCGGATGTCCCGCCAGTTGGCGGGATACCGCGCTTTATCTTCGGGCTTGATGGGCATTCACTGTTTCCATTCGCCGTGTTCAAAGCGCCAATCCAGCACGGTGTTTTCGTACTCCTGGTCGGTGACTTCCTCGAAGTCGTGCGCGTGGAGTACCTCGAACGGATGTTCGGCGCGGATCGCGTCTGTAAGGTTGCCGATGACGCCGATGGTCCGGCCGTGCTTGCCGCTGATGTATCGCGGGGCGTATGCCGATCGGGTTTTTTCCGCCAACTCTCTGAGTTGTTGTTTTCCTTCTCTCGTTTTCAGGTTCATGGCTGTTGCTCCTCTGCCTGCTCCCAGGAAATAACTAACGCCATGTCAACGAATTGGCCGCAGTTGTAGTACAGGCTGACGCTGAATCCGTTTCCGCGTAGGACGTCCACGGCCTTCCGCTCTTCGGGGTTCAGTTGTTTCTCGTTA
>JAWOHQ010000039.1:0-7868 GCA_046485105.1 Candidatus Competibacteraceae bacterium
CACCAACAAGATTCTGGAAGCCTATCTCAAGGCCAAGGGAGTCAAGGATGAGGACATCATGATCAACTACACCCCGTTCGGCCATTCCGACTGGCAGTCCATCGTCGCCGAGATCAAGAAATTCGGCGGCGCCGGCAAGAAGACTGCCGTGGTCTCCACCATCAACGGCGACGCTAACGTGCCGTTCTACAAGGAACTCGGCAACCAGGGTCTCTCCGCCCAGGATATCCCGGTCATCGCCTTCTCGGTCGGCGAGGAAGAACTGTCCGGCATCGACACCAAGCCGCTGGTCGGCCACCTGGCCGCCTGGAACTATTTCATGAGCGTCAAGGACCCGGCCAACGACGAATTCATCAAGACCTGGCACGCCTTCATCAAGGATAAAAAGCGGGTCACCAACGACCCCATGGAAGCCCATTACATCGGCTTCAACATGTGGGTGAAAGCGGTGGAAAAGGCCGGGACTACCGATCCGGACAAGGTGATCGACGCCATGGTCGGCGTCGAAGCCCCCAACCTGACCGGCGGGGTCTCCAAGATGCTGCCCAACCATCACATCACCAAGCCGGTGTTGATCGGTGAGATTCAGGCCGACGGTCAGTTCGATGTGGTCTGGCAAACCGACGATCTGGTCCCCGGCGACGCCTGGTCCGACTTTCTCCCGGGCAGCAAGGACATCATCGCCGACTGGACCGCTCCCATCCGTTGCGGCAACTTCAACACCGTGACCAAGACCTGCTCCGGTCAGAATTACTGAGAGCGGATTCGCGCCCCATCCCCTCCCCTACTTCCCCGCTCCCTTTGGCGACAAGGGGAGCGCGTTTTCCTCTACCCTCAAGGGAGAAGAAGGCACCGGGGTGAGGGATATTTCACCCGCCTGTTCCCACGAGAGACATTCCGCATGGCGCCCCGCATATCGCTTCGCGCCGGCTTGACCGGTCTTGTCCTGCTGCTGCTGGCGTTCTTCGCGCCGCATCCCGTCCACGCCGGCGACGAGGAATTGCACGCCACCCTCGTACCGCTGCGCACTGCTGATTTCAACGCCAAGGCCGCGCTGATCGAAACGCTGGTCGCCTCGAACCATCCCCGCGCCATCGCCATCCTGACCGCGCTCGCCACCAACCGCCTGCACTACGCCGAAGCCTTCGACCGCATCGTCATCAGCCTGGACAACGCGGCGGAAATGGCCATTGAGGACGCGGTTACCGGGGAAGCGCTGGGGCAAGCCAGCCGGCGCGATCTGGACCGCATCACCACCAACAATCGTCTGCGTAGCTTGATCGCCGACCGCCTGGCCCGCCTGGGTTTGGCCAGCGCCGATCCCAAACAGCGGTTGGCGGCGGTGGAAGCCTTCGTCCGCAATCCCGACCCGGCGGGCGCGACGCTGCTCCGGGAGCGTCAGACCGTGGAAACCGATGCAAAAATCACCGCCCAGATCGAAGCTGCCCTGGCGCTCATCGATCTGGCCAGCGCCGATCCCGTGCTGCGCGCCCAAGCCGCCGAGGCGTTGGGCGGACGGATACAAACGGAGATTCGCGGCCGACTGATCCGGGTCGCCGCCGACGACCCAGAGGCGAACGTGCGCGAGGCGGCCGAGAATGCCCTGGCCAAAACCGAGCTCCGCCTGCAAATGCTGGGCTGGGCCGAAACCCTGTTCTTCGGGCTGTCGCTGGGATCGGTGCTGATTCTGGCCGCCATCGGTCTGACGGTGACCTTCGGGGTGATGGGCGTCATCAACATGGCCCACGGCGAACTGATGATGCTGGGTGCCTACACCACCTGGGTGGTGCAACAGTGGCTGCCGGTCAACTGGTCCCTGCCCGTGGCGGTGCCGCTGGCTTTTCTAGTCGCGGCGCTGGTCGGCATCGCCATCGAACGCGGGGTCATTCGCTTTCTCTACGGCCGCCCGCTCGAAACCCTGCTGGCGACCTTCGGCATCAGCCTGATCCTGCAACAGGCGGTGCGCTCGATCTTTTCCCCTCTCAACCGCTCGGTGGCCGCCCCGGACTGGATGAGCGGCACGGTGCTGCTCGGTCCGCTGGAAGTGACCCTCAACCGGCTGGTCATCATCGGTTTCTGCATCGCGGTGTTCGCCCTGCTGTGGCTGGCCCTGCAACGCACCCGGCTGGGGCTGGAGGTGCGCGCGGTGACGCAAAACCGGGCCATGGCGCGAGCGATGGGCGTCCGCTCGGCGCGGGTGGACGCCCTGACTTTTGGCTTGGGCAGCGGCATCGCCGGCGTGGCCGGAGTCGCCCTGTCGCAGTTGACCAACGTCGGCCCCAATTTGGGGCAGAACTACATCGTGGATTCGTTCATGGTAGTGGTGTTCGGCGGGGTCGGCAACCTGTGGGGGACGCTGGTGGCTGGCCTGTCGCTGGGCGTCGCCAACAAGCTGCTGGAACCCTGGTCCGGAGCCGTGTTGGCCAAGATTCTGGTGCTGGTGTTCCTGATCCTGTTCATTCAGAAACGTCCGCGCGGGCTGTTCCCGCAGCGCGGCCGGGCGGCGGAGGCGTAAAACCATGCTCTTGCCCCGCTGGCTGCTCTCCGACCGCGCTGGACTGGTGTTGCTCGCCGTGCTGATCATCCTCGGCGTCGGCGTGCCGATTCTCAACCTCTGGGTCCCACCGGATCATCCGCTGCACCTGACCTCCTACACGGTCACCGTGCTCGGCAAATATCTCTGCTACGCCCTGCTGGCGGTGTCGATCGATCTGGTCTGGGGCTACATGGGCATTCTCAGCCTCGGCCACGCCGCCTTCTTCGCGCTCGGCGGCTATTGCTTCGGCATGTATCTGATGCGCCAGATCGGCACGCGTGGCGTCTACGGCGATCCGGTGCTGCCCGATTTCATGGTGTTTTTGAACTGGCAGGAACTGCCTTGGTACTGGTATGGGTTTGACCTGTTCTGGTTCGCGGCGCTGATGGTGCTCGTGGTTCCGGGTTTGCTGGCCTTCGTGTTCGGCTGGTTCGCCTTCCGCTCGCGGGTTTCGGGCGTGTATCTGTCGATCATCACCCAGGCGCTGACCTACGCGCTGATGCTGGCGTTCTTCCGCAACGAGATGGGTTTCGGCGGCAATAACGGTCTGACCGATTTCAAGGATGTGCTCGGCTTTTCCCTTCAGGCCGACAGTACCCGGGTCGCGCTGTTCGTATTGTCGGCCCTGGCGCTGGCCAGTGGTTACCTGGCCTGCCGCTGGCTGGTGTCCACCCGCATGGGCCGGGTGCTGGTGGCGATCCGCGACAGCGAGGACCGCGCCCGCTTCCTCGGCTACCGGGTGGAGCGGGTCAAGGCGCTGGTGTTCACTTTCTCGGCGATGTTGGCAGGGGTGGCCGGGGCGCTGTACGTGCCGCAGGTCGGCATCATCAACCCCGGTGAATTCGCCCCGCTGATCTCCATCGAGGCGGTGATCTGGGTGGCGGTCGGCGGGCGTGGCACCCTGGTCGGGCCGGTGGTCGGGGCGGTGCTGGTCAACTACAGCAAAACCTGGCTGACCACCGCTTTACCGGAGGTGTGGCTGTTCGCCCTGGGCGGACTGTTCGTCGCGGTCACTCTGCTCCTGCCTTATGGCCTGATCGGCTTGTTGCGCCGCCGCCGGGAGGCTGCATCATGAGCGAACTGATTTCGGAACTCGACGCCGCCGGCATGCATACGCCGGCCGGACCGATCGACGCGACTCACGGCGTTTTGCTGTACCTGGAGGAAGTCACGGTCAGCTTCGACGGCTTCAAGGCGATCGACAATCTGTCGCTGTACATCGGCGACGGCGAACTGCGCTGCATCATCGGTCCCAACGGGGCCGGCAAAACCACGATGATGGACATCATCACCGGCAAGACCAAGCCGGACGCCGGACGGGTGTTCTTCGGCCAGACCATCGATCTGTTGAAGCTGGACGAACCGGCCATTGCGCGAATTGGCATCGGCCGCAAGTTCCAGAAACCGACCGTCATCGAACCGCTCACGGTGCTGGAGAATCTGGAACTGGCGATGTCGGGCGCCAAACGGCTGCGCGGGCTGATGACCACCCGGCTGACTGGCGAGGAACGCGACCGCATTGCCGCCGTGCTGGAACGGGTCGGTCTGCGCGAACAGGCGCAACGACAGGCCGGGATTCTGGCGCACGGGCAGAAGCAGTGGCTGGAGATCGGCATGTTGCTGATGCAGGAGCCGCGTTTGTTACTGGTCGACGAACCGGTGGCCGGCATGACGCCGGCCGAGATGGAACGCACCGCCGAACTGCTCAAGTCATTGGCCGGCAGTCATTCGGTGGTCGTGGTCGAGCACGACATGGGCTTCGTCCGTTCCATCGCCGATCAGGTCACCGTGCTCCATCAGGGCCGGGTGTTGGCCGAGGGCCGTCTTGAGGAGTTGCAGGCTCATCCCAAGGTGATCGAGGTCTATCTGGGAGGCGAAGATGCTCGCCATTGAAGGTTTGAATCAGTTTTACGGCCAGAGCCAGACCCTGTGGGATATCGCTTTGGAGGTGCCGGATGGCGCGCTGGTCTGTCTGATGGGACGCAACGGGGTCGGCAAAACCACCCTCCTCAAAGCCATCATGGGGTTGATCCCGATCCGTTCCGGCGCTGTCCGCTTCGACGGCGAGGATCTCAGCCAGCGTCCGGCGGAACGCCGCGCCCCGCTGGGCATCGGTTACGTGCCGCAGGGCCGGCAAATCTTCCCACTGCTGACGGTGGAAGAAAACCTGCGCATCGGCCTGCCGATTCGTAAGGACCGGCTGAAACGGGTGCCGGAATTCATTTATGACATGTTTCCAGTGCTGAAAACCATGCTCAAGCGGCGCGGCGGCGATCTGTCCGGCGGCCAGCAGCAGCAACTCGCCATCGGCCGGGCGCTGGTGCTGCAACCGAAGTTGCTGATTCTCGACGAGCCGACCGAGGGAATTCAGCCCAATATCGTCCACGAGATCGGCGAGGTGATCCGCCGATTGAATCGGGACCAAGGCCTGACCGTGCTGCTGGTCGAACAGAAGCTCGGCTTCGCCCGCCAGACCGCCGACCGGTTTTGCATCCTCGACAAGGGTCGGGCGGTGGCGTTGGGCGCGATGGCGGACTTACACGATGGCCTGGTGCGGCAATATCTGACGGTGTGAGCATCGTAAAGGTCGCCTGCTCGGAAACAGCGCCGGGACTGCGCGGGTCTCCGGAACCAGGCCGCACCAAAACCATTACCGGTGAATAGCCTTTTGTTTTGTCGCTAGCCGGATACTCTGTTATCATTTTTAAGAGATTGTGCGAACTGAACAACACCTGATACCCAATCAACAACTACCGAGGTCAATCCGAGGACTGGAGTGACCGCCGGAGAGGGAAAAGTGATGTTGAACGGCAAGAACAGCAAGCCCGTGGCGGTGGTCACGGGCGCCAACCGTGGCTTGGGACTCGAAACCGCCCGGCAACTGGCCAAGCGCGATATCCGCGTGATTCTCACCAGCCGCAATGCTGGAAAAGGCGAAATGGCGCTGGAAAAGCTGCTGGCCGAAGGGTTGGACGTGCTGTTTCAGCCGTTGGATGTCACTGCGGAAAGCAGCATCGCCGATCTGGGCGCTTTTATTCATAGCCGTTGTGGTCGAGTCGATATCCTGGTGAATAACGCCGGCGTTTTTCTCGACCGTCACGGGAGCGAGGACGCGAGCGCCGCCAGCGTGTTCACCGCCAGTTTGGAAACCCTGACGGCGACGCTGAAGACCAACCTGTACGGCCCCCTGCTGCTGGCGCAGGAACTGGCGCCGCTAATGAAACAACAACGCTACGGCCGCATCGTCAACATCTCCAGCGGCATGGGCCAGTTGAGTGAAATGGAAGGGCGATCGCCGGCCTATCGGATCTCCAAGACCGCTTTGAACGCGCTGACCCGCATCCTGGCGGCGGAAACCCAGGGCTATAACATTCTGGTCAACTCGGTTTGTCCCGGCTGGGTGCGTACCGAAATGGGCGGTCCCAACGCCGAGCGGACGGTCGAGGAGGGCGCGGCCGGAATCGTCTGGGCCGCCACACTGCCGGACGATGGACCGAGCGGCGGCGTTTTCCGGGATGGCCAGCCGATTCCCTGGTGATCTGGGTCCGGACGAAGGGCTGGCCACCTTGACCTAACTTCCACTTGACTCAGCTTCTAAAGGAGTCCTCATGGCCGCCCTGATTTGCGGTTCCATCGCCTTCGACACCATCATGGTCTTCCACGACCACTTCAAGAATCACATCCTGCCGGACAAGGTGCATATCCTCAACGTGTCCTTTCTGGTGCTGGACCTGCGCCGGGAGTTCGGGGGTTGCGCGGGCAACATCGCCTATAACCTGAAACTGCTGGGGGGCGAACCCACGGTGATGGCCACCGTGGGCGCCGATTTCGCGCCCTACGCCGACTGGCTGGACCGGCAGGGCATCAGTCGTCGCCATATCAAGCAATTGAACGAGACGTACACCGGGCAGGCGTTCATCACCACCGATCAGGATGACAACCAGATCACCGCGTTTCATCCGGGCGCGATGAGCTTCTCGCATTTCAACCATGTGGGAGAAGCCGCCGATGTCCGCATCGGCATCGTCTCGCCCGACGGGCGCGAGGGCATGATCCAGCACGCCGCTCAGTTCGCCGAGGCGGGCATTCCGTTTATCTTCGACGTGGGCCAGGGGCTGCCGATGTTTGGCGGAGATGACCTGCTGCGCTTTCTCGATCAGGCCACCTACGCCGCTTTTAACGATTACGAGGCGCAACTGACCGCCGAGCGCACCGGCCTCGCGCTGGAACAGTTGGCCGAACGGGTCGAGGCCCTGATCGTGACCCGGGGCGGGGAAGGTTCGCGGATCTACGCCGCCGGTCGGTCCATCGAGATTCCAGTGGTCGCGCCGGCCGCTTTGGTCGATCCAACCGGTTGCGGCGACGCCTACCGCGCCGGCTTGCTGTATGGACTGGAACGCGGCATGGACTGGGCGACTACCGGGCGCATCGCTACCCTGCTGGGATCGATCAAGATCGCCAGTCCGGGCACGCAGAATCATCGCCTTACGACCGATGAGTTCGCCGACCGGTTCGAGACGGCCTTCGGCTATCGCTACTGAAAGTGTTAAGTTTTAAGTTTTAAGTTTTAAGCGTTAAGGGGCAGATGCGGATAGGAAATCCAACTCCCAAACCGCCAGGACCTCTTCCAGATTCACCAGACTGACCACCTCCGCGTCCGCTCTCGGACCGCCCGGCCACGCGCGACCGGTGCGGTTCACCCATACGGTACGAAATCCCGCCGCCCGGCCCCCTCGCACGTCATGCTCGGGGTCATCGCCGACGTGGACGATCTGTTCGGGGCGCACCGCCAGGCGCTGGCGAGCGGCCGCGAAGATCGGCGGGTCGGGTTTGGCCGCGCCGACCTCAATCGCGTTGAGCGAGAAGCTGAAGACGTCGTCCAGACCGATCGAGCGCACGTCAGCGTTGCCGTTGGACAACGAGGCCAGGGTGTAGCGCCGGGCCAGCCGCTCCAGGGTCGGCCGCGCGTCTTCAAACAATTCCACGGCGTTGCGGGCGACGTAGAACACCGCGAAAGCCGCCTCTACATCGAATTCCACGTAATCGGCCCGCCGCGCCGCCAGCCACAGCGCCTCCTTGCGGAGTTGGGTGCGGTCGTGGGCGATCTCGGGGCGGACGGCCACCACCTCGTCCGACAGTTCCCGCAGTTCCAGCGGCGTGAATTGCTTCGAAATGCGCGGGTAGCGCACCGCCAGCCAGTCGTGCAGTAACTGTTCGGCGCGGATCACCACCGGCCAGACATCCCATAGCGTGTCGTCCAGATCGAAGGTGATGGCTTTGATCATCAAAGACTCGCCTCAGTCCGGACGGCGGAGAAGGATTGAGGGGGGGG
>JAWOHQ010000045.1:0-5832 GCA_046485105.1 Candidatus Competibacteraceae bacterium
CGCCGAACACGGCCGGGATATGGTGATCATCCATGCCAGCCACGTCGGTTATGACCCGGAGCGCGGCGTGTTTGGCGCTTACCGGCGTGTCCAGAGCGAGGACCAGCACCTGACCGCCAGTTGCGGCAAGATCGAAGCCGTGCTGCGCTGGTATCAGGATGAGTACGCCTTCGCCCGGGACAACATCCTACTGGAACGCCACGGAGCGGATTACTGGGTCACTATCGACAACCAGCTCCTGCGGGAACATCGCGCCGAGGGGCTGTTTCTCAATGTGGAGCGGCTGGCGACGCCGGTCGGCGACCGGGAATTTCGACCGGTGCATTGCCGGAGCACCGCCAAGAGCCTGATCGCCGCGCCCGAGTTGCGGTGCTTCATGGAACAGATGGATTGGGAGGAGGGACGCCAAGAGCCGATCGGCGAACGGCTGTTGCCGGAATACTTCCGCTTCAAGCGCGACATTCAGGGCGATTTGGAGGGCCGCAGCCACCTGGAGCAAAACCTGTTCGAGCCGATGGCCTGGATCGTCACCGCGCCGTACCCGCTGTTGACCGCGGCTCAAGTCAACACCCAGGTGGAATTCGACCGCACTTTTCGCACCATCGTCCGGGAACACAGTTACCGGGGCAAGCGGGTGCTCTACGTGTCTGGGCTGAACATCGACATTTCACCCCAGTCCGGACAACGGTTCCCGCTCACCAAGTTCGTACCTTGGGCCGCCTTCGTGCAGCAACCGGATGGTTCCCACGAGACCCTGGAGCAAGCCGAACTGTTGGCGCGGCTGCGCGCGCAGCCCAGCGAGAACCCTGACCGGATCGATTTGGAGGCGGCCATCCATCAGATGGAGCAGGCCCGAGAAATCCGGGTCGCGGCGCCCTGAGAAAATGTAACAAGGTCGGTTGAATCCCTAGGGCTTCAACCTCGAGTGTGCCGCGCTGGGGGCGGCCTCCTCGCGCCCGATGCGGCAAACCCGCCGCCGGTGTGTCACACTTATTATCTCGTTCCAACCTGCGAGGCGCGCATGTCTATCCCCGTCAACTCGATCATCGACCGACTCCACGCCGCCTTCCCGGCCTGTTTCAACCGCACGGCGCCGCAGCCGCTCAAAATTGGCCTGAGCGAGGAATTGCTGGCGCAGGCTGGCGTCCATCCGGCTCTGGCCGACTTGAGCCGCACGCAGCTGCGCCGGGCGCTGCGCGTTTACACCACCGCCCCGGCCTACCGGGCCGCGCTGGCGCAGGGCGGTCCCCGCTACGACTTGGACGGGCAACCGGCCGGCGAGGTCACGCCCGAGCAACAGGCGCTGGCACGGGTCCACCCCAAAACACCCCTGCCCGGACCCGAACCCTCCCCGGTGCCCGGATTCCTCAAGATGACCCTGAAGCGGCGCGTCCGCCCCGGCGCTGGCGAGTGACTGTCATACCCAACAGCAGGACTGCCCACGACGGCGGCCCACGCCGGATTTTCTGGCGGCGCGGGACTCCACGCCAAAAAACGGCGGCCCGAAGGCCGCCTTGGGGAAGGGGAGTTGGCGCTTAGCCGAGCACCACTGTCAACTGCTAGTAATGATCGGTGCGGTACTGGGTGCGCTGGTAGCGCTTGTGCAGGTTGTCCACCTTGTACTTGACGAAGCCGATCTGCTTGAAGCCGCCGCTGGTTTTCCAGTCATGCTGATGATCAGCCCAGTAGACCTACACGAGGAACTCGCTTATGTCTGTACCCCTGACCGAACATTCCCCAAGCCGCCGTCGGTTCCTGACTACCGCGCTGGCCGGTTCCGCCGCGCTGGCCTTGGGCGATCTCGTGCTCCCCCGAGTGGCGCGCGCCGCGGGCGGCAGCGGTCCCGTTACCCTGCCGCCTCTGCCCTGGCCCGAAGATGCCTTGAGTCCGCACCTTTCGGCCAACACCATCGGCTTTCACTATGGCAAGCACCATCAGGGGTATGTGAATAATCTAAACCGACTGGTTACGGGTACACCGCTGGCCGATCTGCCGCTCGAAGCCGTGGTCCAGGCGACTGCTAACCCCGATCAGGCGGCCATCTTCAACAACGCCGCGCAGGTTTGGAACCACACCTTTTACTGGAACAGTCTGCGGCCCAAGGGCGGCGGTAAGCCCAGCGGGGCGCTGGCGGAGTTGACCGAGCAATCCTTCGGCGATTTCGAGGCGTGCAAAGCCGAATTCGCCAAGGCCGCGACCAGTCAATTCGGCAGCGGTTGGGCCTGGCTGGTCAAGGACGGCGACCAGTTGATCGTGACCCAGACCGGCAACGCCGATACCCCCATCGCCCACGGGCAAACGCCCTTGTTGACCATCGACGTCTGGGAGCACGCCTACTACCTGGATTACCAGAACCGGCGCGCCGATTACGTGGCCGCCGTGCTGGACCATCTGATCAACTGGGATTTCGCCGCGCAAAATCTGGCGGCCGTTCGATAAAGCCGCAAGGCCGTTTCACACGGTCGAGCATTACTTGACAACACCCTAACCAAGAGGAATCGACCCATGACCGATGAAGAACCACACGCCGGCGCGCTGGTGGCCGCCTGCGCCAAGGAAGTCAGCTCGCACATTCTCGCCTACGCCCGCGATGCCGGGCTGGACCCGCCGTCTTTTCTGCTGAGCGTCTCCGCCGTGCTGGCGTCTTCGGCGCTGGCGGCCCAACCCGAGGACCAATTGCCCGCTGCATCCCGTCACCTCCAGGACGCCCTGCAATTGGTGCATTGCCTGCGGGACGACGAGCACGGGGCCAACGCCTGATGGCCGTCGCGCCGCGCGGAGACCAGCGGGGCGCGACGGAATGCTTCAGCCGAGGCCGTACGCCAGCTTAGGCCAACCGGCCAACCGATTGCAAAAAGTCCCGCCGCGATCAAATAGATCCAGAGCATCGCCACGTTCTTCTCCAAGTTGGCAATTGCGTGGATTGGCGTACATGACCCTCACATCGCTGTGAAGAGGCTACACTTTATGGATGAAACAATCCCACGCCCCCTTCATGGAGCCCTTCAGAATGCGATCGTCGCTCTGTTACCGGCATACCCAGTTCGGCACTGTGGTGGTAGTGGTTCTGCTGTTGGCGACGTTGGCCGCCGCCGGCGCCGAGGCCATAACTGGATCGATGGCGGTAGCGGTGATCGGACCGGCGTTAATGGGGGTGTTTCTGGCGCTGTTCCATGCGCTGACGGTTGAGATCGACGCGACGCACCTGACGTTTCGCTTTGGCATCGGCTTGATCCGCAAGCGTATTCCACTGGCGCAGATCGTGGAGGCCCGACCGGTTCGCACCACTTGGCGGGATGGCTGGGGTATCCACCATACCCCGCGCGGCTGGCTGTACACCGTCTCGGGCTGGGATGCGGTGGAGATCACGTTGGTTTCCGGCAAGCGCCTGCGGCTGGGCACCGACGAACCCCAAAGGTTGACGCAGGCGATTCTGGCGGCCAAGTTTGGTGGATAGGCACAGGCGTCGCGTTTGAAGGTCGCCATTCAGTTTCACGTTCCCGGAGGTTCGGGGACGCCTGTACGATGAGGTAAACAGCAACATGCAATCGCAGATCATTCCCGAAACCAGCTATCTGATGCGCATGGCGGACGGGACCATCAAGCAGGTCAACCCGCTGACGGGCACCGAAGTGTGGACCGTACCCGGCCGGGCCAACCGGCCGCTGGCGGTGGACTCGCGCCCCCCCGCGCCCCTCGATCCAGCCCGGCATGAGGCGTACTGCGCGTTCTGCGCCCGGCGTTACCTGGAAACGCCGCCCGAGAAGGCGCGCCTGGTGCGGACCGGTCACGGCTTCACCACGCTGCGCCATCTCCAAGCCGAGACGCTGTTCGAAACGGTGGCTGAATTCCGGCGCATCCCCAACCTGTTCGAAATCGTTTCCTTTGACTACTGGCGGAAGAACTTCAGCTATCGGTTGCCGGACGCCATCGAGCTGCACAAGCAAAACTATTTGGCTTCGGAAGCCGGCCGCGAACATGTTTTTCAGGTGGTGGAACAACGGTTGAAGGCGTCCGGCGTGGATGAAAGCACCCGGGAACGGATGTCTCCGGAGGAGCGGTTGCAAGTGGCCAATGCATTCTTCGGCGGCGGCCACGAAGTGATCGTCGCCCGGCGCCATTTCATCGACGACGCCACCCACGACGATCAACTGGCCTCCTCCGGCGCCCTGACCCCGGAAGAGCACTATCAGTATCTGCGCTTTACCATCGACGCCATGCGCGATCTGTATATCAACAACCGTTACGTGCGCTACGTGGCGGTGTTTCAGAACTGGTTGAAGCCGGCCGGCGCGTCGTTCGACCACTTGCACAAGCAACTGGTGGCCATCGACGAACGCGGGGTCCAGAACGAGATGGAGCTGCAGCGGGTGCGGGCCAATCCCAACCTCTACAACGAAGCCGCCGTCAACTTCGCCGCCTATCACAACCTGGTGGTGGCCGAAAACGAGTACGCCATCGCCTATGCCGGGTTCGGCCATCGTTATCCCACGCTGGAGATTTTCTCCAAGAGCGAGCGCAGTCAGCCGTGGAACCACACGCCAGACGAACTGCGGGGCATGTCCGATCTGATCCATGCCTGCCACGCCGCGACCGGCTCCGAGGTGCCCTGCAACGAGGAGTGGTATTACAAACCGCCCGACGTCGATGTGCCCATGCCGTGGCGGGT
Source organism: Candidatus Competibacteraceae bacterium (assembly GCA_046485105.1). GTDB lineage: Bacteria > Pseudomonadota > Gammaproteobacteria > Competibacterales > Competibacteraceae > REEE01. The sequence goes on from JAWOHQ010000045.1 coordinate 4,670, forward strand.
CCTGCTCAAGTGGCGGGTGTCGACCCCGGCTGGATTCGAGGGCGGCACCAAGATCTACGTCAATACCATCGATCCGGAGAGCTTGCGGGACCGGGTGGTGCCGCGGCTGTTCCAACTCAAGAACGAGGGGCGGATCGCGCCGATGAAGATCGCTTTCGAGTGCGCCTGTGTGCCCAACTGCCTCCGGTATAACCCGGCCGTGCGGCAGCAGGAGTCGTCCCATCCCGAATTCCCGCCGCTCTCGGACGGTCGAGCCGGGGAGGGGTGACGGCGGGATGGTGTGAGCGTCCAGCACCCGTAACCATGCGTTACGACGGGCATGGCTTCACCTCGCTGTCGTCTTCGAAGCATTCGAAGTTGGGGAAAACCGGACGCGGATGGTTTCCACCCGCTCGCGGTTGACGCCGAAGTCGTAATAGCCGGTTCGCGAGGCCGAACGAACCTGGATAGTCCCCGGTGGGTTGAAATAAAACTCCACGTCGTCCGTGAAACCGAAGATCGCCGACCGAAATTCGGCATGCAGGTAGTCGGGGTCGGACTGGACGATGCGCGCCCGCGCGAAGCCGTTCAGTATGTCCAGCAGTCGGGCGCGCGCCTGCTCGGCCTCGTCGGTGTAGCGTAGTGGCTCCACGCGTTGCTCGGCCGCCGCCGCCTTTGATGAGACGCAATTCGGCGAACCGGGACACGACGCCAGCCGACCTTCAGTCACCCCCAGTTTCAAGGGGGGCCGCCCGCCCGAACATCCGGTCGCCAAGATCAGCACGGTCAGCCAGGCGAGTCCGCGCGTCCGTGGTTTTTTCCACATCATTGCTATCTCACAACCAAGGCGATTTCCTGGAAAGATCATACCGGTTTTGATCCTCACTCAGGCCAGAGGCCGGGATTATAGGCGGATTCCTGGAAAAATTTTACCAACGCGTAGGGTGGATAAGCTAAGCGCATCCACCAGTTAGCCCGTTGGTGCATGCGGCGCGGAGCGCCTTATCCACCCTACCCCATTTCGGTAAGCTCTTTTCTGGAAATCGCCTCAGCCACGGAATGACACGGAAAAATAAAGAATCTTCCGTGTGGTTCCGTGTGGTTCCGTGGCTCATGTCAGGAATGATGCTCGATGCTGGGTATAGTCTCAGGACTTTCGCTTTCCGTCATTCCTACGTCAGCGG
>JAWOHQ010000274.1:0-3233 GCA_046485105.1 Candidatus Competibacteraceae bacterium
CACGGTCATGACTGACAAGCGCCAATATCTAGCGGCGATGGGCATCCCGCTCTGGCTGCCGCGCCAGCCGCTGGCGATTCACCCGGACTTCGCCGCCGGGGTCCACTCCGCCCTCACGGAGCCGGAGCCGGAGAGGAGGGAACCAGAGGTCAGAGCCGAAGTTCGTCCCCCGCTCCCCGCGGCGGAGAGGAGCGCGACAAAGGCTGAAGCGGTGGACGAGCCCGACCCGGGGTTACCCCCCGACGATGGGATGGCACCGGCGGACGGCGCCTGGGAACCCTTGTTCGAGATGGACGCCGCCGATGATTCTTCCGCCTTGTCCGCCGCCGCCAGCCGCGAGGCGCGCATCGCCCGGATGGACTGGGACGAACTTACGACGGAAGCGCGCCAGTGCCAGTCCTGTGGATTATGCGCTACCCGCACGCAAGTGGTCTTTGGCGTGGGCGACCACCGGGCGGGCTGGCTGATCGTCGGCGAGGCGCCCGGCGCCGACGAAGACCGGCAGGGCGAACCGTTCGTCGGCCGCGCCGGCAAGCTGCTCGATCCGATGTTGCAGGCCATCGGCTTGCAACGCGAACAGGTGTACATCGCCAACATTCTCAAATGCCGCCCGCCGGACAACCGCGAACCGACGCCCGCCGAAGTCGCGAACTGTCGGCCGTTCCTGCAGCGGCAGATCGCACTGATTCGCCCCCGCATCATCCTCGCCGTGGGCCGAATCGCCGCCCAGAATCTGTTGGAAACCGATACCCAGATCGGCAAGCTGCGCGGTCGAATCCACGCCTTCGCCCCAGCGCGCATTCCACTGGTCGTGACCTACCATCCCGCCTATTTACTGCGCTCCCCGCGCGAGAAGCGCAAGGCTTGGGACGATCTACGGCTGGCGCGGCGCGTCCTGGCCACCGAACCGTCGGGTCCGAGCGAAGATTCCACCCGACGCGCATGAATGCCCTGCGAGAACCGCACGTCGGTCGGTTTCGTCCGATGATTTACGCCGATCTGCGAGAGATCTTGATGATCGAGCGTCGGTCCTACGAGTACGCCTGGACCGAGGGTATTTTTCGCGACTGCATTCGGGCCGGCCACCACTGCCGGATTCTGGAAATCCCGCATGGGTTCATCCAGTCCTATGGGGTGTTGTCGGCGGCGGCGGGCGAGGCGCATCTTCTTAATTTGTGCGTGCGGCCGGAACTGCAAGGGCGCGGATTTTCGCGGCGGATGCTGGATCATTTGCTGGAGTTGGCGCGCACCGTCGCGGTGCAAACCGTCTTCCTGGAAGTCCGCCCCTCCAATGTCCGGGCCATTCGACTCTACGATTCCGCTGGGTTCAACGAAATCGGCCGCCGTCCCGGCTACTACCCCGCCGTTCGGGGACGGGAAGATGCGTTGGTGATGGCCCGGGAACTGTGAAATGTCCTCCGACGGCGACAGCGCCCCAGCCGTTCGTTGTCGATAATCGGTAAAATCAGCTTGCCCTGTCGAGACTCTTGGCCTACACTCCTCGTGTGTATGATTTTCAAGAACGATCAGGAAATATCTCGTCCGCCGCGTCACCCTCTAGCCGTTGGTATCCCGGTTTGGCCTATTCCCCGTCTTGATCTTCGTGCCATGTCTCTGGGTTTCGACCCCCCCGTTCCAATGTTTTTCAGTTCTCAGGAAATACTTCAATATGGTCACTGGCACCGTCAAATGGTTTAACGAATCGAAGGGTTTTGGTTTTATTACCCCCGATAGCGGCGGCGACGATTTGTTCGCGCACTTTTCCGCGATTCAAGCGCGCGGTTTCAAGACACTCAAGGAAAACCAGAAGGTTTCCTTCGACGTAACCACTGGTCCCAAAGGCAAGCAGGCGACCAATATTCGCCCCTTGGAATAAGCGAACCGAACGCATCAAAAAAAGCCCGGCTTTGCCGGGCTTTTTGCGTTTTTGGCCCAAACGGGTTCGTAACGTGATAATCTCTCTGAAGCTTCAGCCGGTTATATTAGGAAGCGCCTCGATTCCGCGCAACATGATATCTCCTAATAACTTTTTTCTTATTTCTTAATAATCAAAATATTACATGTCGGGCTCTATTATGCCGACCGAGACTCTGCTGTTCCCAACAACCTTCGCCTGGATTCTGATCGGCGTCTTGATTGCCGGCGTGGCGCTGCTGATCGTGTGTCAACGACGGACGATCACGGCGCTCCGACAGCATGGCGGTCAGTTGGAGCAGCAACTCCAGGAGCGCGCCGCGCAAGCCGAGCGAGACATCGCCGAGCGTCACCAAGCGCTGGAGTCGTTACGAAAGAGCGAGGAGAAATATCGAACTCTGGCTGATTTTACCTACGACTGGGAGTACTGGATCGATCCAGACGACCACTATATTTACGTTTCACCGGCCTGCGAGCGCATTACCGGCTACCGCCCGGATGAGTTTATGGCCGATCCCGGCCTGCTGCTGAGCCTGGTTCATCCAGAGGATCGCGACCGGGTTGCGGCTCATCATTTCGGCGACCGCAAGCCACACGAGATTCTGGATTTTCGGCTGATCGCCCGCAACGGCAAGCAAATCTGGATCGGCCATGTTTGCCAAGCCGTGCATGGGCGCGACGGGTGCTACCTGGGTCAACGCGGCAGCAACCGCGATATCACGGCCCGCAAAAAGGCTGAAGCCGCGCTGCGCATCAGCGAGGAGCGCTATCGCCAGATCGTGGAAACCGCCCATGAGGGGATTTGGGCGGTGGATGAAGAGCAACGAACCACTTTCGTCAACTGGCGGATGATGGATCTACTCGGCTACGCGCCGGAGGAAATGTTCGGCTGTCAGTTTGAGTCTTTCCTGTTCGCCGAGGATGTGAACGAACATCGCGCCCAGCGAGAGCGGCGATTTCGAGGCGAGAACGCGGCGTACGAACGGCGATTTCGTCGCAAGGATGGCCAAGCCTTGTGGACTTCGGTCTCGGCCACCGCGCTGCGAGATCTGGACGGAAAGGTCACCGGCGCCTTTGCCATGCTCACCGACATCACCGAGCGCAAACGGGTCGCGGAGGCGTTGCGGGAGAGCGAAAATCTGCTCAGGGGGGTGTTGAACTCACTCACCGCGCACATCGCCGTACTGGACGCGCAAGGCACGATCATCCTGGTCAACGATGCCTGGCAACGGTTTGCCCAGGAGAACGACGGCGTGGATCAGCGAGTCGGGTTCGGGGTGAATTACCTGATCACCTGCCAAAACGCCATCGACCGCGAT
>JAWOHQ010000284.1:0-13224 GCA_046485105.1 Candidatus Competibacteraceae bacterium
CTACCAGGAGCTGTTGGAAGCGCCCGACCATATCGAGCGGATTCTCCAGCGTGGCGCGGCGCGGGCGCGGGAGTACAGTACGCCATTTTTGCAGTAGTTGCGGCGGGCAGTCGGCATCCAGCCGCTGGACCGATAGGAGCCGCCTTGGCTGCGGTCACCGCATCGCACGGTTCCCGGAAACCCCTCATTCCCGACCCCACTTCCACCAGCGGGAGCGCGGAGGACCTATCGGCGGACGCCGCCGCCGAATCTCCGCCGCTCGCCAAGGTCGGCGGTGAGTCCTGGACCCGGCTGCCGCAGGATCTCTACATCCCGCCGGACGCTCTGGAGGTATTCCTGGAGGCGTTCGAGGGGCCGTTGGATTTGCTGCTGTATCTGATCCAGCGCCAGAACCTGAACATCCTCGATATTCCCATCGCCGCCATCACCCAGCAATACATGGAGTATCTGGCCCTGATGCAGGAATTTCGGCTGGAACTGGCGGCGGAGTACCTGGTGATGGCTGCTTGGCTGGCGGAGATCAAGTCGCGGCTCCTGCTGCCCCGTCCGACCCCGGTCGAGGGGGAAGAAGAAGACCCGCGCGCCGAACTGGTGCGTCGGTTGCGGGAATACGAACGCTTCCAACACGCGGCGCGGACGTTGGATGCGCTGCCGCGGGTCGAGCGCGACCTCTTCATCGCCAGCGCCGAACCGACCGAACAGGACTCGCTTCGGATCCCGCCGCCGGTTAGCCTGGCCGATCTGGTGGCGGCCCTGCGGGAGGTGCTGGTCCGCGCCGATCTGTACGGGCGCCACCACGTGCAACGCGAAACTCTGTCGGTGCGCGAGCGGATGAGTCAGGTGCTGGACCAGTTGGATGCGCTGCGCTTCACATCCTTCACCGCGCTGTTCCGCCCGGAGGAGGGACGCATGGGGGTGATCGTGACGTTTCTGGCGGTGTTGGAGTTGCTGCGCGAAGCGCTGCTGGAACTGGTGCAGGCTGAACCGTTCGCGCCGATCCACGTGCGCCGGCGGGGGTAGGCAACCGCGATGCCGGGCCTTGATCATCGTTCTGGCCACGCTTGGGATTGTAGCCACGGAAGGACACGGAATACACTGAAGAAACAAAGAATTTTCCTTGTTATTCCGTGTTATTCCGTGTGTTTCCGTGGCCTAAGACCGGAATGATGAGCGACGCCCAATGCCGGAACTGAAGATCATCCTGGAGGCTCTGTTGCTGGCCGCCGACGAACCACTGACCCTGGATCGGTTGCTAGTGGTATTCCCGGAAACAGAGCAGCCCGACCGGGACGCGCTGCGCGCCGCGCTGGCCGAATTGGCCGCCGATTACGCCGGGCGCGGTCTGGAACTGGTCGAAGTCGCCAGCGGTTTCCGTCTGCAAGTGCCCGAGGCGTTCGCGCCTTGGGTGTCGCGGTTGTGGGAGGAACGGACCGCCCATTACTCTCGCGCCTTGTTGGAGACCTTGGCGCTGATCGCCTACCGCCAACCGGTCACCCGCGGCGAAATCGAAGCCGTGCGCGGAGTAAGTGTGAGCAGTAGTATCATGAAGACCTTACAGGAACGCGGCTGGATCAAGGTGATCGGCCACCGTGAAATTCCGGGGCGCCCGGCGCTGTACGCCACGACCCGGGCCTTTCTGGACTACTTCAACCTCAAGAGTCTGAGCGAGTTGCCGTCGCTGACGGCCCCGCGCGATCTGGAGGTCATCGACGCCGAACTGGCGAGCCGCGCCAGCGCGCCGCCCGACCCCTCATTACCTCAAACGGAACTGTTCGATGGCTGAACGCTTGCAGAAATTTCTCGCCCGGGTGGGGATGGGCTCCCGACGCCAGATCGAGGACTGGATTCGCCAAGGCCGCATCACCGTGAACGGAACGCCGGCGCGGTTGGGTCTCCAGGTCAACGGCGCGGAGCGCATCGAGATCGATGGTCGCCAGATCCAGGTGCGCGCCTTCGGCCAGCGACGCCGGGTGCTGGCCTATTACAAACCGGTCGGCGAGGTGACCAGCCACCGCGACGCCGAAGGCCGGCCCACGGTGTTCGAGCGGTTGCCGATCCTGCGCGACGGGCGCTGGATCGCGGTCGGCCGGCTCGATCTCAACACTCAGGGTCTGCTGCTGTTGACCAATGACGGGGAACTGGCCAATCGGCTGATGCATCCCTCCTCGGAGATCGAACGGGAATACGCGGTCCGGGTGTTGGGCGAAGTGACGCCGGAGATGCTGAAACGGCTGCGGGAAGGGGTGGCGCTGGACGATGGACCCGCGCGCTTCGACGCGATCCGCGACGTCGGCGGGGAGGGCGTCAACCACTGGTATCACGTGACTCTACGGGAAGGCCGCAACCGCGAGGTGCGACGGCTGTGGGAATCGCAGGGCGTTACGGTCAGCCGGTTGACTCGGGTTCGTTATGGACCGGTTACCTTGCGCCGGGGCTTGCATCCGGGACAATGGGACGAACTGGACGAGGACCCATTGCAAACGCTGCTGGAAGCGGTGGGCTACCCGCCTCGGGTCCATGAAGCCCCGGAGCCGGTCTCCCGGACCCACCGGCCGTTCCAGACCGGCGGCGCGCGGTCCGGCCCACCGCGCCACGACTCACGCCATGAATCCCGAGGCTCGGCGTCCTCGCCGAGCGGTCCAGTCAATCCTTGGCCAGCCCGGCCCGCGCGTCCGCGCGGTCGTCACGGGGATGGGGATTCCGGTCCCCGGCGGCCGTTTGGTCCTGGGCGCGGAAAATCCGACCGGTGACGCCCCGGCTGTCTGGTCCCAGCAAGTACAGATAGCTGGCCAGAATCTCCTCCGGATCAGCCCACTCGGCCGGATCGCGCCCCGGATAGGCCCGCGGGGTCAGCCCGGTGCGGACCCGGCCGGGATCGATGCTATTGACCCGGATAGGCGTGTTGGCTTCCAGTTCGTTGGCGAGCAGTTTCATCAGGGTTTGCGCCCCGCCCTTGGCCACCGCGTAAGCTCCCCAGTAGGCAGATCCGTCCTCACCGACCGGGTCGGTGATAAACACCACCGAGGCGTCGGTCGAACGATTCAGCAACCCCAATACGGCTTGGGTCAACAAGAACGGAGCGTTAAGGTTGACTTGCAGAATCCGGTACCAGCGTTCGATGTCGTAGTTGGCGAGTGGCGTCAGGCCCTCGAACAGGGCGGCGTTGTGCAGCAGTCCATCGAGCCGGCCGAATTCGGTCGCCAGGACTTGCGCCAGATCGGCATAGTCCTTGGGGGTGGCTCCCTCCAGATTCATCGGATAGATGGCCGGTTTGGGCGCCCCGGCCTGTTCGATTGCGTCGTACACCTGTTCCAGCTTGCGAATAGTGCGCCCGAGCAGAATCATGGTGGCCCCATGAGCCGCCAAGCGTCGCGCGACGGCCCGGCCGATGCCGTCTCCGGCGCCGGTGACCAGAATGACCCGGTCTTTCAGCAGATCGGGAGGAGGTTGATAATCCTTCATGTTGGCGCCTTTTTCCGCGAAATGGTTTATGAATCAGCGGACGATGCCGGAACTAACCGCCGATGGCGGCGCCGCGCCCGCCAGGCGAGCCACAGCTTGCGCAGCGGCGTCAACTGAATGTGCTGTTCCAGCAATCGGTAGCCATCCTCGGCGATCTCCGCCAGCAAGGCCATCACCAGTTCCAGATGCACGAGTAGACCGCTTTGGGCGTGACGGTCCACATCTGGCAACGATACCAACGCGCGCCGGTGATAATCGCGCAGCCGTTCGCCCTGAAAGGCGAACAACCGCTGGACTCGCTCCGTGGTCTGCGCGGCCAACAGATCGCTTGGATCGACCCCGAAGCGGCGCATTTCATCCTCGGGCAGATAAAACCGCCCATGCTGGGCATGGCGGCGCACCTCGTACAGCCGCTCGAACAACAGCAGCAACGCGCCGGCTTCATGGGCGAAGCGGGGCGTGGCACGCCGGTCCTGGTAACCCAACACTTCCGTCGCCAGCAGGGCCGGCACGCTGCCGAGGCGGTGGACGTACAGTGTCAGTTCGGTAAAGCTTGGGTAGACGTCGTAGTCCAGATCCATCGCCACCCCATCGAGCATTTCCCGGAAATACTCTTCGGGCAGATTGAAAGCGGTCAGGCGCGACTGCAGGGCGCGGCTGATCGGATGCTGCGATTCACCGGCGAACAGGCGTCCCAATTCGCTCCGCCACCAGTCCAGTTTGGTTCGGGCCACGCCCGGATCGCGGCATTCCTCGATAATCTGGCTGATTTCCAGTTGAAAGGCCCGAATCGCGATCCAGGCTTGGCGCCGCTCGAGCGGCAAACCCAGCAGGCAGTAGCGGAAATCGGAGCCCGGGCGAATGGCCAGTTGGTGGCAGTAGTCCTCTGGAGTCATGGCGATGAATTTGCTGGAGTTGCATGGCGTCGGCGCGGCTCCAAACCAATCTCCGCGCGCCAATAAAAATAGGCCCGTATATTGCTTAAAAACAGGCATACATGAGCAATTGTGACCGGGACGAGAGGCTTGCCATGATGACTATCCGTGATATCAATCGGTTGCCGGAATCCGAGCGAGCGGTAACGCGCGCATCGTATCAATATTATCGCGCCATGTTGCAGGGCGCGCCCGACACCACGTGTCAGCGGTTGCGGCGGCTCTGGCTAGGCGAAATTCGGCGACGCTGGCCGGAGGCCTGCCGATGACGGCATGCACCGCGCGTCTCATTTACGTCGCCGCAGCTCTTGTAACAGTTGTTGTTCGCCCGCGCGCAATTGACCCGAACGAATCGTGGAGAGGGGAGCGTCGTCTTCCTTGAGTTCCTTGGCGGACACCTCGGGCGGCGGTCGAGCGCCGTAGTGAACCTGTCCCTCGGCGTCGGTCCAGGTGTAGATGTGCCGGGTCGGTTCGACGGAAACCGGCTTGGTGTTGATCGGGAGCGGTTCGGCGACCTGACCCTCGGGCGGACGGTTGCCGAAATGGACGCGCCCGGACGCGTCTTTCCAGGTATAAACCTCGTCGGCCAAGGCCAAGCCTCCCAAGAGCGTCAATAACAACACTCCCGGCAAGCCGACCAACCGTCCGCCGCGTCGATCCCGCCAACAGTGGGAGGATGGCGGGTTTGGGCGCTTGGGCCGCGACTCAGATGAGCGGTTCGGGCCATTCATTTTCGGGCGTATCGACGACCGGGACGACCAGGACGGGCCGTTTGGACAGCAAGGTGAGCCGGCGACTGGTCGAACCCAGAAAGCTTTGCACTCTGGAGCCGGTGTGCGAACCCGCGACGATCAAATCGGCGTCGCACCGGTCGGCCTCATGCAGGATGGTTTCGTGTGGTACCCCGCTGATCACCCGGATTTCCGAGAGCAGCGGGGTCTCTTCCAGGGTCGTGCCCAACTCTTCGGCGCAAAAGGCTTCCAGCCGATTGTGGAATTTTTCCAGAATCCCCTCGGTCGCTTCGTGTTGGAGGTGGTGGACCTGCTCCGATGACAGATAGGTTTCCATCAGAAACCGTACCGAATTATTCAGCGGCTCGACCACGTGCAACAGCACGATTCTGGCGTTCAACTGCTTGGCCAAGCCGACCGTGAAGCGAAACACCGGCCGGGTGTGGGGGCCGAGGGCCGTCGTGTAAAGAATGGTCTTGATATGGGGAACCATGGCGCGCTCCAAGCAGTTTGAGTGAACACGCCCGCCGTGTCCGGCCCTAAATAGCCTCGACGAACGGCGGACGGCGCAACACGGATAGCCTAATTCCAACTACGCCAGTCTGCAATTACTGTTTGCCAATGGGGCCTGGTAAAATTTTCAGCGTCGCTGGGGCAACATCAATCCGTCATTCGCAAATTTCCCTGCGCGGAGACCTTATGTCCGAAGTATTTATCCAACCGGGATTGTCCCGGCCCGCGACCCAGTAGAGGGAACCGCTTATCGGGAGGGAAGCACCGTCCGATTGATCATGGGATGATCGTCGTCGCGGGGTCCAAAATCGCTGTCGGGGTGCCAGGCAATGACGTCCAAAGCCTCTTCCCGGGTGAAAAAGGAATGGACGCAACCAGGGGGAATATACCAGCCCAGACCCGGCCGCAGCGGGTACACCCCATCCGGGGTACGACACTCGCCGGATCCCCGCAGGATCACGCCGATCCGCGCCGAGGGATGGGTATGTGGCGTCTGATCGGTGCGCGGCGGGATATGCAGATGATTCAGGCAGGGCTCGCCCAGCCGGGGCGGGCAGACCAGGAGGGTGTCAGCGCAGCCGTCGATGTAGCGCAGACGGCCATTGACTTCCAGGGGACCGCCGATCTGGCGCAGTCCCCGATAGCCCGACAGGGCGACCACCAAGCCACAACCCCCGCCGATCTCGCCGCCATCGGGCAACACGAAAAACATCCCCGCTTTCAGCGGGAACGGACCGGCTGCGGCATCGCGCAGTCGGGATTCGCCGGTGGTGACCATACCGTAACCTGTGGCCCCGGCCGGCAGCAGCAGCGGCTCGCCCCCCCAACCCCAAACCTGGATCGCTCCCAGGTCCAGCAACAACCCTGGGGTTACCTGCAGCGGCGTGAACGTCACGACCGCCATTCCCGGATAATCGCTAGCCCGTGGCATCCGGCGGCAACTCCTTGCGAGCAAACCGCACCAGCGCCCCGATGCGTCGTTCACCCATGGATTCCAGTTCGATCAAGGTCAGATTTTCGCCCGGCTCCGCCGAGTTCGCGTCGAGCTTGACCCCCATCCGGTTCAGCCGCAGGTTCAGCGGGCGCACTTGTAAATACGGCTCCGGCTGGCTCAGCACCTGTCGGACCTGCTCCAGATAATCATCCAGCGTCCCCAGTTGCGTGCGGGCTACCACCAGAGCCTCTTCCGTTTGGACCAGCCGCTGTTCCAGAGCCGCCGCCCGCTGCGCGTCAGCGACATCCTCCGGACTCGATAGCAGCAGCCGCAGCCCTCGGGCGTGTCCGCGCAGCGCGCGCAACCGCGCCTGCAACCGCCGGCGCCGTTCCTCCAGATCGCCGCGCCGCGTCCGCAGTTCGCCGATGTTCTCCAGCGCCCGGGTCGCTAGAAACACCAGGGTGCGCCGCCGCAGTTCCCGCCGCAGTTCGTTCTCGCTGGCGGCCGGAAAAAATAGTTGATGCCGCGAGAAGCTGACCACCGTTTGCCGAATCTCGCGGACCAGCATGTCGCCGCTCAACCCCATGCCAAAGGATTCGGTTTCGCGCTTGACCACGAGCATCAGGGCGAAGCATTCCCGCGCGCTCGTCTGGAAGAAAGCGCGGATCGCCGGCTGATCCAGGGTTTCCCGCAGATCGTTTGCCGTCGCGAAAAGGGCGTTGACTTGCGCGTCGATGGCCCAAACGCGACTGGCGAGCGTCACCGGCGGCGGCATCCGCCGCAGCAGTTCGTCGCTGTAGCACAGCGCGGTTTCCACCGCATCCGCCAATTTCTCGACGTAGTTGCCGACCAGACGAATTCGCGGTTCGCTGGCGTCCACGACCCACTCGACGGGTACGCGCAGCCGGGTCAGGCGCTCGTGGCTGCGCCGACGCTCGACCCACTGGTGTTGCGCGAATGCCGTGACGCCGCCCAGAACCTGGTGCAGGAAGCCCTGACCCTCGGTCATGATTTCCCCATCCCCGCCCTTCCCGGACTCAGGACAACCGCGCCAAACGCTGGTGCAGCGGGCTGGAGCGGGGAAAATGGGCGCGGAGAAAGTCCATCTGGTCGGCCAGGACCCGCTTGCCCTGCAAATACACGTATTCCGCGTGATTGGGCGTGAACGGGATCGCCAGCAACTGCATGCCGGCCTGTTCGGGCGTCCGGCCGCCCTTGTGGTGATTGCAACACTTGCAGGCGGTGACCACGTTATTCCAGCAGTCGCCGCCGCCCTGCACGATGGGCCGGACGTGGTCGCGCGACAAATCCCGGACCGGGAAGGTCTCGCCACAGTACAAACAGGTATTACAGTCACGCCGGAACAGCGACAGGTTCGAGAGTGGCGGCACGTAGTCGTGGCGGGCGCGCAGCCGCGCGTAAGTCCCACCCTGAGTCGCGATGATGGAATTGACCGTGACGGCGCTGCGCCGCCCGCTGCGGGCGTTGACGCCGCCGCGCACCGTGTAGAGCACCATGCCGCAGGTGTAGGCCACCTGCTCGGCATGGTACAATCGCACCGCCTGCTGATAATCAATCCATTCCAATGGCATGCCCGTCACGTCCGTGCGCAAAACTTGCTGTTCCAGTCCGTACATGCGTCACCTGTGCCTTGTTCCCCGTCGTCGTTACCGCATTATCGCTCGCCAACATGAAGGGCCGTTGACTCGCGAACAGTCCATAGACGCGCCGATGGACGATGGGTTGCACGGGCGCCCGCATAGACTTCAGGAGGCTATTTCCAGTCCAGTCGTTTATGATCTCGAAAGTCTAGGCTAATATTCTACAATGTATCGCGCCCCCGCCAACGGCGCGCATGCTTACAACAGACCCCAGCAACCGCCAGAGGCTTCACGCAAGCCTTTTTTCGTGCCAGTTTCCGGGCGGGCGGGAACCCGGTATCCATAAACCACCCAGGAGGCAATATCATGCCTGTTCGTATGGCCGTCCCGAAAGAGTGTGCTTCGGGCGAACGGCGGGTCGCCCTGGACCCGATGATGGCCGAGCGTTTCACCAAGCTCGGCGTGGAAATGCTAATCGAAAAGGGCGCCGGTCTCAGCGCCTTTTTCGCCGACGACGCCTACAAAACCAGCCGACTGCTGGAAGACGCCAAGACGCTGTACGCCGAGGCCGACGTGGTGTTCAAGGTGCAGCCGCCCACTTTGGAAGAAGTGGAACTGCTCCGGGACGGCTCCGTCCTGCTAAGCACCTTGCAACCCCACCGCAACCTGGAGATGGTCAAGCGCCTGCAAGCCAAGAAGATCACCAGCTTTGCCATGGAACTGATCCCGCGCATCTCCCGCGCCCAATCCATGGACGTGCTGTCCTCGCAAGCGGCGGTCGCCGGGTACAAGGTCGCCCTGCTGGCGGCCAATCTGTCCGGCGGCTTCTTCCCGATGCTGACCACCGCCGCCGGCACCATCCGCCCGGCCAAGGTGGTCATCGTCGGCGCCGGCGTGGCCGGCCTGCAGGCCATCGCCACCGCCAAACGGCTGGGCGCGATGGTGGAAGCTTACGACATCCGCCCCGCCGCGCGGCAGGAAATCGAGTCGCTGGGCGCCAAGATGATCGACACCGGAGTCAGCGCCGAGGGCGAGGGTGGTTACGCCCGCGAACTGACCGCCGAGGAGAAACAAAAACAGGCCGATACCTTGGCCCGCCATATCGCGGCGGCCAACGCGGTGATCACCACCGCCGCCATTCCCGGGCGGGCGGCGCCGAAGATCGTCACCACCGCGATGGTTGAAGGCATGAAGCGTGGCGCGGTCATCGTCGACCTGGCGGCGGAATCCGGCGGCAACTGCGAGCTGACCCAACCCGGCGAGACCATCGAGCACAACGGCGTGATCATCGCCGGTCCGCTCAACATCCCCAGCAGCTTCCCGGTCCCGGCCAGCGAGATGTACGCCAAGAACCTGTACAACTTCCTGTCGCCGATGATCAAGGACGGCGCTCTGAACCTGGACTGGGACGACGAGGTGATCGCCAAAAGCGCGCTGACCCGCGACGGGCAGGTCTGCCACGAGCCGACCCGCAAGCTGCTCGAACAATAATCGTCTGGAGACACGACTATGGAAGCGATGCTACAAGCGCTCGAGCTTTTTCTACCGCTCTACATTCTGATGCTATCCGGCTTTCTCGGTTACGAGATCATCAGCCGGGTGCCGGTGATCCTGCACACCCCACTGATGTCCGGCTCCAACTTCGTCCACGGCATCGTGGTGGTCGGCGCGATGGTAGTGCTGGGCGAAGCGGACCCCGATAACACCCTGGCGCTGATCGTCGGGTTCTTCGGCGTGGCGCTGGGCGCCGGCAACGCGGTGGGCGGCTACGTAGTCACCGAGCGGATGCTGGATATGTTCAAGAGCAGCAAGGGCGCGAAGAAGGAGTAACCCATGGGCCATCTGATCGAACTCAGCTATTTCCTTACCGCAGTCCTGTTCATCGTCGGCCTCAAGCGGATGTCGCACCCGACCACCGCCCGCAGCGGCATTCTGTGGGCGGGCGCGGGCATGCTGCTGGCGACTTTGGTCACCTTCCTGCATCCGCAGATCGCCGGCAACTACCTGCTGATGATCGTTGCGATCCTGATCGGCAGCGCCGCGGCCTGGTATAGCGCCAAGAAGGTCGAAATGACTGCCATGCCGCAGATGATCGCCATCTACAACGGCATGGGCGGCGGCGCGGCGGCGGCCATCGCCGCGGTCACCCTGCTGGGCGGTCCCGAGCTATGGAGTCACGCCGCCTTGGGCAAACCGCTCTGGCTGTTCCTGCTGCTGGCGGTGCTGGGCGCGATGATCGGTTCGATCTCGTTCTCCGGCTCGATCATCGCCTTCGCTAAGCTGCAAGAATACCAATCGTTCCGCAATCCGCTCCGGTTCATCGGCCAGCAGAAGGTCAACGCCATTCTGTTCGGTTTGATGTTCCTGCTGGGCCTGATCATCGCCTTGAGCGGTTCGGACAACCTGGCGCTGCTGGTGGTGTTCTTCCTGCTGGCCCTGGCGCTGGGTGTGATGATCGCCATGCCGATCGGCGGCGCCGACATGCCGGTGGTGGTCTCGCTGTTCAACGCCCTGACCGGGTTGGCGGTGGCCTTCGAAGGTTACGTGCTCAACAACTCGGCGATGATCATCGCCGGCATCATCGTCGGCTCCGCCGGTTCGTTGTTGACCCACCTGATGGCGAAGGCGATGAACCGCTCGATCACCAACATCCTGTTCAGCAGTTGGGATGCGCTGGGCAGCGGCGGTCAGGCGGTCACCGGCACCATGAAGGCGATGGAGCCACCGGACGCCGCCATTCAGATGGCTTACGCTTCCAAGGTGATCATCGTCCCCGGTTACGGCATGGCGGTGGCGCAGGCCCAGCACAAGCTGTGGGAAATGTGCCGGCTGCTGATCGAGAACGGCGTGGATGTCAAGTTCGCCATTCACCCGGTGGCCGGGCGGATGCCGGGGCATATGAACGTGCTGCTGGCGGAAGCGGGCGTGCCCTATGATTTGATCTTCGACCTGGAAGAGATCAACGCCGAGTTCCCGACCGCCGACGTGGCCCTGGTGATCGGCGCCAACGACGTGGTCAACCCGGCGGCGCGCAACGATAAGGGCAGCCCGATCTACGGCATGCCGATTCTCAATGTGGACTACGCCAAGAACGTGCAGGTGATCAAGCGCGGCAAGGGCGTGGGCTTTGCCGGCATCGAGAACGCACTGTTCTTCTCCGACAATACCCGGATGGTCTACGGCGACGCGCAGAAAGTGGTGGCGGGGCTGATCCAGGGGATTAAGGAGCTCAATTGATCGCCGAGCGGTAGTTCGACCCAACCCCACAGGCGGCCCCCAGGGCCGCCTGTTTTTTTGGCGCTCTTGCCCGCTCTCCCCCGACCTTCTCTTCCGCGCTTCCGCGTTCAGATCACCAGCAACGCCAGATTGCCGTTGCCGTAGCGCGGTACGTTGACGGTGAAACCCGCGCGTCCCGCCGGCTTGCTCAGCAACCCCTTGGCGGCGGCGGGCAACGGGCCAGGATCGGGATGCAGGGCTTCCAGTTTGAGGTGTGGGGTACGCTCGTTCATCAACAGCGTCGAGAGAATATTCATCACCTCATAGAGATTGTCGAGCATGGCCGTTTCGATCTTGGCTCATGTCGGCAAACGGGTGAAACCTCACCGCGACCCGGCCGACCCGCCGGGCCAACCTGCGGCGCGGCGCGTAACGTCCGACCCGGCCATAAAAAAGGGCGGCTCTTAAGCCGCCCTTTCCACGTCAATCCCGAACGCCGCGATCAGCCGTTAGCCCGCGACTCCAGCATGGCGACGGCGGGCAGCACCTTGCCTTCCAGGAATTCCAGGAACGCGCCGCCGGCGGTGGAGATGTACGACACCTGGTCGTAAATGTTGTACTTCTGGATCGCGGCGATGGTATCGCCGCCGCCGGCCAGAGTGAAGGCGTTGGTCTTCGCAATCGCCATGGCAACGGTCTTGGTACCCTCGCCGAACTGGTCGAATTCAAACACGCCAACCGGGCCATTCCACACCACGGTGCCGGCCTTCATGATGATGTCGGCCAGTTCCTGGGCGCTCTTGGGGCCGATGTCGAAGATCATGTCGTCGTCTTCGACCGCACCGGCGTCCTTCTGCACCGCCGGTTCGGCGGCGTCGAACTGCTTGCCGCAAACCACGTCGACCGCAATCGGAATCGTGGCACCGCGCGCGGTCATCTTCTCGATCAGCGCCTGAGCGGTGGGCACCAGATCATGCTCGCACAGCGATTTTCCGACATTCTTGCCAACCGCCTTGAGGAAGGTGTTGGCGATGCCGCCGCCGACCACCAATTGATCGACCTTCTCGGACAGGCTCTCCAGCACGGTCAGTTTGGTCGAGACCTTGGAGCCGCCGACGATGGCGACCATCGGTCGGGCCGGCTTGGCTAACGCCTTGGTCAGCGCATCGAGTTCCTCGGTCAGCAGGATGCCGGCGCAGGCCACCGGCGCGAACTTGGCGACGCCGTGCGTGGAGGCTTCGGCGCGATGCGCGGTACCGAAGGCGTCCATGACGAAGATATCGCACAGGGCCGCGTATTTCTTGGCCGTGTCCTCGACGTTCTTCTTTTCGCCTTTGTTGACGCGGCAGTTCTCCAGCAGCACCACTTCCCCGTCGGCCACGTCAAAGCCGCCGTTCACCCAGTCGCGGATTACCCGCACCGGCTTGCCGAGTTTGGCGGACATCACCTCGGCCACTGGCTGGAGCGAGTCCTCCTCGGAAAATTGGCCCTCGGTGGGCCGGCCCAGGTGGGAGGTGACCATCACCTTGGCTCCCGCCTTCATCGCGAACTCGATGGTCGGCATCGAGGCGGTGATGCGGGCGTCGGAAGTCACTTTGCCGTCCTTGACGGGCCCGTTCAGGTCGGAGCGGATAAACACTCGCTTGCCGGCGAGGTCGAGCTCGGTCATGCGCTTGAAATTCATGATCTTTCATTCCTCCAAGTAAAACCCCCGTCCGGCTTGGCGCGAGGCCAGGACGGCGGGGGCGGATGGTTTCAACTCAGCAAGGCATCGCCACTCGGTGGCGACCGCTTACTTGGCCATGACGCGGACCATATCCAGAACCTTGCAG
>JAWOHQ010000290.1:0-4501 GCA_046485105.1 Candidatus Competibacteraceae bacterium
CAGGATCACTCGATAATTTTCGCGACGACGCCGGCGCCGACGGTGCGACCGCCCTCGCGGATGGCGAAGCGCAGGCCCTCGTCCATGGCGATCGGGGCGATCAGGCTGACCCGGACCTTCACGTTGTCGCCGGGCATGATCATCTCCACCCCCTCGGGCAGGTCGACCGCGCCGGTGACGTCGGTGGTCCGGAAGTAGAACTGCGGCCGGTAGCCCTTGAAAAACGGGGTGTGCCGCCCGCCTTCTTCCTTGCTCAGGACGTACACCTCGGCTTCGAATTGGGTGTGCGGGGTGATGGTGCCGGGCTTGGCCAGCACTTGCCCGCGTTCGACGTCGTCGCGCTTGGTCCCGCGCAGCAGGACGCCGACGTTGTCGCCGGCTTCCCCTTGGTCGAGCAGCTTGCGGAACATCTCGACCCCGGTGCAGACGGTCTTGACCGTGGGCCGAATCCCGACGATGGCGACTTCTTCGCCGACCTTGACCCGCCCCCGTTCGATCCGCCCGGTCACCACCGTGCCGCGCCCGGAGATGGAGAAGACGTCTTCGATCGGCATCAGGAAGGGTTTGTCGATCTCGCGCTGCGGTTGCGGGATGTAGGTGTCCATCGCTTCCACCAGCCGGTGGATCGAGGCTTCGCCCAGCTCGCTTTGGTCGCCTTCCAGCGCCTTGAGCGCCGAGCCGGTGACGATCGGTAGGTCGTCGCCGGGGAAGTCGTAGCTGCTGAGCAGCTCGCGTACTTCCATCTCGACCAGCTCCAGCAGTTCGGGGTCGTCCACCATGTCGGCTTTGTTGAGGTACACGACGATGTAGGGGACTCCGACCTGCCGGGCCAGCAGAATGTGCTCGCGGGTCTGCGGCATCGGTCCGTCGGCCGCCGACACCACCAACACCGCGCCGTCCATCTGCGCCGCGCCGGTGATCATGTTCTTGATGTAGTCGGCGTGCCCCGGACAGTCGACGTGGGCGTAGTGCCGCCCCGGCGATTGGTATTCGACGTGCGCCGTGGCGATGGTGATCCCCCGCGCCTTCTCTTCCGGCGCGGAGTCGATCTGGTCGTAGGCCTTGAACTCACCACCAAACTGCGCCGCCATCACCCGCGTGATCGCGGCCGTCAGCGTGGTCTTCCCATGGTCGACGTGGCCGATCGTCCCGACATTGACGTGCGGCTTGCTGCGCTCAAACTTTTCTTTGGACATTTAGGCGCTCCCCTGCAAAACTTTAAAAAGAGCCAGAGATTGTGGGACACATGCAAAAACGGTGTTTCAAAGCCTTCGGACCATGCGTTTGTGGAGCCCATAACCAGATTTGAACTGGTGACCTCATCCTTACCAAGGATGCGCTCTACCGACTGAGCTATATGGGCCTGCGTCAAGGTGCTTTGCGTTCAAGATATTTTTGGAGCGGGTGATGGGAATCGAACCCACACCATCAGCTTGGAAGGCTGAGGTTCTACCATTGAACTACACCCGCCCTGAACCCACGCCCGGTTGGAGTTCGGTGTCTGGAGAGGCTCCGCCGGCTCCCGCGCCCAGATCCGGTTGATTTCTCTCAAGTGGTGGAGGGGGAAGGATTCGAACCTTCGAAGGCTGAGCCAACAGATTTACAGTCTGCCCCCTTTGACCGCTCGGGAACCCCTCCAAATTTGAGTCGAATATTGTGATGATTAAAAACAAGCTTGTCAATTGTCGCTCCGAAGTTTTTGCGAAACACCCTCTTGAGGGTCTATTATAATAACCTTGACTGGCCCGGGCTGGCGTAGCTCAGTTGGTAGAGCAGTTGCCTTGTAAGCATCAGGTCGGGGGTTCGAGTCCCCCCGCCAGCTCCAGGAACAATCTTCTGAAAATTCAGGATTCGGGTCTTTTTGACCGCAGAGACCCAGACCCTTGCCCGGGTCGAGAAATCATCTTCGTAACGTCAACCAACTTCCACCCCAACCCACTGTCCTAAAAGAGGATTTTCTCATGGCGCAACTCAAGCCCGGTGTCGTTTCCGGTAAAGACTATCTGACTCTCGTGGCTGCGGCGAAGGCGGGCAATTACGCGCTGCCGGCGGTCAACGTCGCCAGCAGCAGCACGATCAACGCGGTCCTGGAAGCCGCGGCGAAGAACAACGCCGACGTCATCATCCAGCTGTCCAACGGTGGCGCGCAGTTCTACGCCGGCCAAGGCATGAAGGACGGTTTCAAGGCCAAGGTACTGGGCGCGGTGGCGGCGGCGCAGCACGTCCATCTGCTGGCCGAACATTACGGCGTGTGCGTGGTGCTGCACACCGATCACGCCAACAAGGCCCTGATTCCTTGGGTCGAGGCGCTGCTGAGCCACGGCGAGGCGTTCTACAAACAGCACGACAAGCCGCTGTTCAGTTCGCACATGCTCGATCTCTCCGAGGACCCGATGGAATTCAATCTGGGCGAGTGCGCGCGGATCCTCAAGCGCATGGCCCCGTTGTCGATGAGCTTGGAGATCGAGCTGGGCGTGACCGGCGGCGAAGAGGACGGCATCGGCGGCGAGCATGACGAAAACGCCGACAACTCCCATCTCTACACCCAGCCGGAAGACGTCTTGCAGGCTTACGAAAAACTGTCCCCGATCGGTCATTTCTCGGTCGCCGCTTCGTTTGGCAACGTGCATGGCGTGTACAAGCCCGGCAACGTGCAGCTGCGTCCGGAAATCCTCAAGAACTCGCAGGCGTTGATCGAAGAGCGGCACAAAACCGCCGCCAAGCCGCTGAACCTGGTGTTCCACGGCGGTTCCGGCTCTGAAAAGGAGAAGATCACCGAGGCGGTCAGTTACGGGGTGTTCAAAATGAACATTGACACCGATCTGCAATTCGCCTACTCCGAAGCGATCGGCAAGTTTGTCAGCGAGAATCCCAAGGCCTTCCTCTATCAGACCGATCCGGAAACCGACAAGCCGTACAAGAAGTTCTACGACCCGCGTAAGTATCTGCGCTTGGCGGAGGAGAACATGGTGGCGCGGTTGAACGAGGCGTTTGTGGATCTCGGCTCCAAGGGCAAGTCGCTGGCCGCGTGAGCGTGGCGCCGACCGGTCGCTCCCGGAGGCTGATGGGAGAAGAAACCGGAAGGTAACGACTTTTTTCCAAAACAAGGGCTTGTCGATCATCGACAAGCCCTTGTTTCCTTTATACCTTTATAGATGAAGGGCCATAACCATGTCAGTGGGCCAATACTGCAACCGCCAGCCGATCACCGCCGAACGATCCACGGAAATCGGCGAGATCGCCCGGATCATGCGCCGCGAGCATGTCGGCACCATCGTGGTGGTGGAGCGCCGCGATAACGCCGAGTATCCAGTCGGAATCGTCACCGACCGCGACTTGGTGATCGAGGTGCTCGCCCTGAGTCTGGCGCCGGACACCATCACCGTCGGCGATATCATGAGCGGCGACCTGGTAACGGCGCGGGAAGATGACAATTTCTGGCACACCCTGGATCGGATGAGCGCCAAGGGAGTTCGACGGTTGCCGGTCGTGAACG
The DNA here is from genome assembly GCA_046485105.1 of Candidatus Competibacteraceae bacterium. Lineage (GTDB taxonomy): Bacteria > Pseudomonadota > Gammaproteobacteria > Competibacterales > Competibacteraceae > REEE01. The sequence goes on from JAWOHQ010000290.1 coordinate 3,497, forward strand.
AAAGAGGAGGGCTGGTGGGGATTCTCACCGCAGACGACGTACTCACCGCGCTGGCGGTGGGATTGTCGGACATGACTCGTCTCGTGCAGCGGGAACTCACCAACGAAGCACAAAAAAGGCGATAGGCGCGCCACTGTGCCCACGGCGGGCGCGTGACGGGCGCCGGTCCCACCGCTACAATCCTTCTCCCTTGCCAACGCGGCGCGAACGACGACAGCCATGCAGGAACTGAATCCCTATTTCAACCAAATTAGCGACTTGCGGGGGCGCTGCGCGTCCCTCAGGGGGTATCTTTGACTTCGAGACCAAACGCGAACGGCTGGACGAAGTCAACCGGGAATTGCAGGAACCGGATATCTGGAACAACCCGGAACGGGCGCAGGCGCTCGGTAAGGAGCGCGCGCAACTGGAAGCCGTGGTCGACCGACTGGAAAATCTCGACCGGGGGCTGAACGAAGTCGCCGAACTGCTGGTCCTGGCCGGCGAGGAGGAGGATGAGGCGGCGGTGACCGAGGTGGTACGCGATTTGGAGAATCACGACCGGGTGGTGGCCGCCCTGGAATTCCAGCGGATGTTCTCCGGCGAACTGGATCCAGGCAACGCCTTCGTCGACGTCCAGGCCGGTTCCGGCGGCACCGAGGCGCAGGACTGGGCCGAGATGCTGCTACGGATGTACTTACGCTGGGGCGAGCGCCGCGGTTTTAAAACCGAACTGCTGGAGGTGTCGCCCGGCGAAGTGGCAGGCATCAAAAGCGCCAGCGTGCGCTTCGAGGGTGACTACGCTTACGGCTGGTTGCGGACCGAGACCGGCGTACATCGTCTGGTGCGCAAATCGCCGTTCGATTCCGGCAACCGGCGGCATACCTCGTTCGCGGCGGTGTTCGTGGCCCCGGAAGTGGACGACAGCATCGAAGTGGACATCAATCCGGCGGATTTACGGGTGGACGTATACCGCGCCTCCGGAGCGGGCGGCCAGCACGTCAACCGCACCGAATCGGCGATCCG